>JACQUN010000128.1 GCA_016210285.1 Chloroflexota bacterium | reverse complement strand
TGCGGAAAAAGGGGAAGTGCAGAGGGGCGAAGCCCCTTTGCCGGGAGTCTGAGGGTGTCCCTCAGATACAAATTCTTCCCCCTTCCTGATCAGGAAGGGGGCCAGGGGGATGGTCGAAAGAGTTTTTCAGCACCCTGCTAGTAGAAGCAAGAAGGTGCTATCAGATGACAGACGAAGTGTCAAGGGCGGAGTGAGCCATGCCTGTTGACCCAATCTCCCTGGAGGTGTTCAAGAACCTGCTGGCCTCCGTGGCAGAGGAGATGGGGGTGGCCCTGGGCCGCACCGCCTTCTCACCCAACATCAAGGAGCGCAAGGACTACTCCTGCGCCCTCTTTGACCCGCAGGGCCGAATGGTGGCCCAAGCGGCCCACATCCCCGTCCACCTGGGGGCCATGCCTGCCTCGGTGCAGGCCGCTATTGAGCACTTCACCCTTGAGCCGGGGGACATCGTCATCTTGAACGATCCGTACATGGGCGGCACCCACCTGAACGATGTCACGCTGGTCTCCCCCGTCTTCCATGAGGGCAGCCCCGTGGGCTTCGTGGGCAACCGGGGCCACCATGCTGACATCGGAGGCATGACCCCCGGCTCCCTGCCTCTCTCCACCGAGCTCTACCAGGAGGGGTTTATCTTCCCGCCTCTGAAGCTGGCCAAGGGAGGCGTGCTGAACCAGGAGGTCATCACCCTCTTCTGCCGCAACTCCCGCACGCCAGAGGAGCGCCGGGGCGACCTGGCGGCCCAGGTGGCGGCCTGCCGCACCGGGGAGCGTCGCCTGCAAGAGGTGGTGGCCCGCTACGGCTGGGCCACCGTCAAGGAGCACATGGAGGCCCTCCTGGATTACTCTGAGCGGCTGACCCGCGCCGCCATCCGCCAGGTGCCAGAGGGGGACTACTCCTTTCGCGATGTGATGGACGACGACGGCTTCTCCGACGAACCGGTTCCCATCCAGGTGACCGTGCGGGTTCGCGAAGACACCCTGGAGTTCGACTTCACTGGCACCTCACCGCAGCGGCGGGGCTGCATCAATACCCCCCTGGCCGTAGTCAAGTCCGCTGTGCTCTACGTGGTTCGGTGCGTGGTGGGGGAGCGAGCGCCCGCCAACGAAGGCATGATGCGGCCCATCCGGGTTGTGGCCCACGAGGGCAGCCTGGTGAACCCCCTGCCTCCCGCGGCGGTGGCGGGCGGCAACGTGGAAACCTCCCAGCGCATCACCGACGTGCTCCTGGGGGCGCTGGCCCAGGCCCTCCCACAGCTTATTCCTGCCGCCAGCCAGGGGACCATGAACAACCTGCTCGTGGGTGGCCACGACCCTGTGCGCAACAAGGGCTTTGCCTACTACGAGACCATCGCCGGAGGGATGGGGGCGCGTCCGGGCAAGGACGGCATCTCCGCCATCCACACCCACATGACCAACACCATGAACACCCCGATTGAGGCGGTGGAGCTGAACTACCCCATGCGGGTCCGCCGCTATACCATCCGCCGAGGCTCCGGCGGGGCGGGGAAGCACCGTGGCGGCGATGGCATCATCAGGGATGTGGAGTTCCTGGTCCCCGCCGTGGTCACTGTCCTCTCGGAGCGGCGGCGCTTTGCCCCCTACGGCCTTCAGGGGGGCGAGCCTGGGGCCAAAGGCGAGACGGTGCTGCTGCGCAAGGGAGTGGAGGAGGTGCGCCTGCCCCCCAAGGTCACCTTCTTCGCTGAGGAGGGCGATGTCCTGAGCATTCGGACCCCGGGTGGCGGTGGCTGGGGGAAGCGGGAGGAGGAAGAGGAAGTTGGAGAACGTCTTGTCTGAAAAACGGGTGGAGGTTCGGCTTTCGCTGAGCAATCCAACAACCTGTCCCAAGACGCGCCATGGCACCGCAGCCTCAAGGCTGCGGCATGCCCCGCTCTCCTGCCACGGCCTGCTGGCAATAGGCATACAGGGCATCGTAGAGAGGAAAGGCAAGCTCTAGTTTACGATGGTCGTCGGGGCAGGTGAGGTAAAGCCCGTCAGCCAGGGCCTTAAGCCCTGCCGATTCGGGTGTGATGGTGACATCCGAAGGAATATCAGCGCCGTGGACAATCTTCCCCAGCATATGTAATGCCTGGTTGGTCAGCTTGTACTCCTCCAGAAGGACCTCAAAAGTACACTTCCCGCCGCGGTGGTCCAAGTTGGCGCCCCTGGTATCAAATGGAGTGGCCCCTTGCTGGCTCGCCACATCCAGCACTTTCTCGGCAGGGACGTAGAGGAACTGCGCGTCTGGGTCAATGAACCGCTTGATGAGCCAGGGGCATGCCACTCGATCTACCCTGGCGCCTTGGCGGGTAACCCATTTCACCTGGACACCTCCGGAACTACCAGTGCTGACCTGCGGTGCAAGCAGGATTTTGAAGCTTACTCCGGCGTTGGCTCGATGAGGCCGTAGTTGCCATCCCGGCGGCGGTAGAGGACGTTGTACTTGCTGCTGGAGCTGTCCTGGAATAGAAAGAAGTCGTGGCCCAGAAGCTCCATCTGCGTGGCGGCCTCCTCGACGGACATGGGCTTCATGGGGAAGCGTTTGGTTCGCACGACCCGTCCGGTGGACAGCTCGATGGGCCCTTCGGCGGTGGCTGGCCGGGGGCCAGGGGCCTCCTGCGCGCGGGCAGCGGCTCCCCGGCTGGCTCTTCGGGAAATCTCTCCCTTGTAGAGCTTCCCTTTGAGGTGGGTCAAGCGGCGGTTGAGCACGTCCACCACCGCGTCCACGGCTGTGAGGATATTGGCTGCCCGCTCTTCGCCGCGGACCATGATGCCATTCAAGTTCAGAGTGATCTGGAGGACCACCCGGTCATCCTGGGACCGGGTATGCTCGCGAGAGACCTCTACCTGAGCCCTCACAATCGAGGTGACCTTCCGCTGGATCCGGCTCAGCTTCTTTTCAATGTACTCCTTGGCTTGTGCGGTGATTTCGATGTTGCGTCCAACAATCAACGTTTCCATGCCAGGCCTCCTTCAGGGTGGTGTGCGCAGGAGGGCTGTGAAGTATCCTGAACCTGCTATCGCCGAGGGCAGGGCCTCAATGACGTGACCCCAAGGACATTATACCAGGACTCCCCTGGCGAAGGTGGGTGCGCACACAGGGTCTTTCGATTGTCACCCTGAGCCCTTCGGCAACTCAGGGTAAACTCCGCGAAGGGTCTCCCTCTTCCATGAGATTCTTCGGTCGCGGAGTTTACCCTGAGTGAACCGAACGGGCTCCCTCAAGAATGACAAGGACGACACTGCCAGCAGAACTAAAAGACCCTGGGTGCGCACAGGCTTGGCTCCAGGTTCGTGGAGCGGAAAGGGGACCTGCGTGGCTGGAGGCAGCCTCACCACCTGCTCAGCTCGCAGAGGGAGCGTCGCCTCGCCCATCTCTAGGGCGAGGCCCTGGGTGGCTCCGTTTTGGGCTGGGCCAGACGGGGGTCATCGGCTACCAGGGCCGCCGAGATAATCTGGTCCCCGGGTTCGGGCCGCATGATGCTGACCCCTCGCGTGCTGCGGTGCTGCTGCGAGACCTCTGCCAGGGTTGTGCGAAGGACCTGGGCCTTGGCGGTAGCCACCACGAGCTCCTGGCCGTTGGTGACCGTGAGCACCTGGGCTACTGCAAGAAGGCCGGTCCTGTCGTCCACCCTGAAGGCGGTAACCCCTTTGCCGCCACGGTGGTGGCTGGGAAACTCGGACAGTGGCGTCTGTTTGCCGTAGCCTAGCTGGCTGATGGTCAGGAGCTTGCCGCGGGGGGTCACGACGTCCATGGCTACGATGGTGTCGCCGCGGGCCACCCGCATGGCTCTCACGCCCCCAGCCTGCCGGGAGCGCAACGAGACCTCGCTGGCCGGGAAGCGGACCGCCATCCCCTGCTGGGAGATGACGATGACCTCTTCATCCTGGGCAACGACTCGTGCTGACACCAGCTCGTCCTCTGGCTCCAGGTCCATGGCGATGAGGCCACTGGCCCGGATATGGGAGAAGGCCCGCAGGGGCATTCGCTTGATCTCACCCTTGTGGGTGGTGAGCAGGATGAAGGCGTCCAGGTCGGTGCTGGGCACCGCCTCGACAGAGGTCACTCGCTCCCGCTCCCGCTCCACCAGGGATACCAGGTTTGCCAGGGGAGTGCCCCGGCTGGTCCGGGAGGTGTCCGCGGGCACCTGATAGCAGCGAAGGGCGTAGGCTCGGCCCCGGTCGGTGAAGAAGAGGAGGGTATCGTGGGTGTCGGCCACCAGCATATGCCAAACGACATCATCCTCCCGGGTCACCATCCCAACAACGCCCTTGCCACCCCGATGCTGGAGTCGGTAGGTGGTGGCGGGAATGCGCTTGATGTACCCGTTGCGGCTCAGGGTGACCACCACATCCACGTGGGGTTCCGTCTCTGCCCTGGTGAACTCCCGGGGCCCCTCCTCCAGGATCTGGGTGCGGCGCCCATCACCGAACTCCTGCTTGAGTTGGACCGTCTCCTGGCGCGCTACGGCCAGGACCTTGGCCGGGTCGGCCAGGAGGGCTTCCAGCTCGGCGATCGTCTTCCGGAGGTCCAGGTACTCCTCCTCCAGCTTCTGGCGGTCCAGGGCAGTCAGGCGGCGCAACTGCATGTCCAGGATAGCCTGGGCCTGGACATGGGTGAGCCCAAAGCGCCCCATGAGAGCCTCCCGGGCGGCCTCGGCGTCGGCGGCCCCGCGGATGATACGGATGACCTCCTCCAGGGCGCTCAGGGCGATGCGCAGGCCCTCAAGGATGTGGGCTCGCTCCTGGGCCTTCCTCAGGTCGAAGCGGGCGCGCCGGGTGACCACCTGGGTACGGAAGTCAATGTAGTAGCGGAGCACCTGTTTCAGGTTCAGGACCCGCGGCTGGCCCTCCACCAACGCCAGCAGGTTGACCGTCGCCGTAGTCTGCATGGCGGTGTGTTTGTAGAGGTTGTTCAAGACTGTCTCGGCGCTGGCCTCCCGGCGCAGGTCAATGACCACCCGCAGGCCCTCCCGGTCCGACTCGTCCCGTATGTCGGTGATGCCCTCGATCTTCTTCTCCCGGGCCAGGGTGGCAATCTTCTCCACCAGGCTCGCCTTGTTGACCTGGTACGGCACTTCGGAGACCACAATCTGCCTGCGGCCGGACTTGCCTATCTCCACGATGTCCGCCTTGGCCTGGAGCACAACTCGCCCCTGGCCTGTGGAGTAGGCCTGGCGAATATGCTCCCTGCCCACGCCGCCCATGATGGTGCCCCCTGTCGGGAAGTCGGGCCCCTGGACATACTCAAGCAGCTCGTCCACGCTGGCGTCAGGGTTATCAATCAGGTGGCAGACGGCGTCGCAGACCTCCGAGAGGTTGTGTGGTGGGATGCTGGTGGCCATGCCCACGGCGATGCCGTAGGCGCCGTTGACCAGGAGGTTGGGCAGACGGGCGGGGAGCACCAGGGGCTCCCTGAGTGAGCTGTCGAAGTTGTCGGCGAAGTCCACAGTGTCCCGCTCGATGTCCGCCAGCATCTCCTCGGCAATGGCAGACAGGCGGGCCTCGGTGTAGCGCATGGCCGCAGGGGGATCGTCGTCAATGGAGCCGAAGTTGCCC
>JACQUN010000134.1 GCA_016210285.1 Chloroflexota bacterium | reverse complement strand
GGCTAGGTGTGATCACGGGCGTGCCTCACCCTCACCTTCATCCTCTCCCTTCGAGGGAGAGGGGAGATCTTGCACCCACCACCTGTTTTCAGAGCATGAATCATGGCTTTGTCTGGTTAGGTGTATCCTGAGAAGCCAGCACCTCGTTGAGGCTGCCGGTCCGGTAACCGGCGAGGTCCAGGGAGATGTAGGTGTAGCCCAGGGCCTGGAGGCGAGAGACAATGCCCTGGCGCACGCCGTCAGCCACCAGGCGAGACAGGTCATCTGGCTCAACCTCGATTCGGGCGATAGGCCCGTGGTGGCGGACGCGGACCTGGCGCAGCCCCAGGGAGTGCAGATAGGCCTCCGCCTGGGCCACTTGCTCCAAAAGCTCCTGGGTGATGGCCGTACCCGTGGGGAAGCGGGAGGCGAGGCAGGCCTGGGCGGGCTTGTCCCAGGTGGGCAGGCCACGATCGCGGGACAGACGGCGAATGTCCGCCTTGGTCAACCCCGCCTCCAGCAGCGGCGAGCGCACGCCCAGCTCGGCGGCGGCCTGGCGGCCGGGGCGGTAGTCCGATGTGTCGTCCAGGTTGGTGCCATCGGCCACCCAGGCCAGGCCCTCGGCGTCGGCGATGCGGCGCAGCTCGCGGAAAAGCTCACTCTTGCAGTAGTAGCAGCGCCGGGAGTCGTTGCGGGCGAAGCAGGGGTCATCCAACTCGCTGGTCTTGATAAAGCGATGGCGCGCGCCGATGTGCTCCGCCAGGGAGCGGGCCGCCTCCACCTCTTCCCTGGTATATGTGGGCGAGACGCCGGTCACCGCCAGGCACCTGTCGCCGAGTACCTCGTAGGCCACCGACACCAGGAACGTGGAGTCCACCCCCCCAGAGAAGGCGACGACGCAGGAGCACAGGTCCCGCAGGACGTCTTGCAGCCTGTTCAGCTTATCGTTGTTCATCTTGGGTCTGGCGGATTCCTTTCTACCCCAGGCCAAAGCCTGGGGCATAGTACAAGAACTGCCCTTTTCCCTCACCCTCGCCCTCTCCCAGGGGGAGAGGGGAAAAAGCTCGCCTCCAACCAGTAGGGTGGGTGGAGCGCAGCGGAACCCGCCTTCCGTCGCTGCCAACGATTCGCCCATTGCACCTTTGCTCTGGGGCAAATGATACGCGACCCAACAATCTCATGGGGGCGAAATGTGATCGCTCAGCATCGCCTCGTTCCTCACATTCAAATCGGCCATCAGCCTCCAGAATACCTTCGACAACAGCAAGGTATCGCCGAGGGCTGTGTGCGGATGCTCATTGTAGAAACCCAGCAGGCCGGCAACACGTTCCAGTTGGTCAGTGACGAAAGCCCAATTCTTCTGGGCAATCTTGAGCACGTCGATGTACCCCCGAACATCAGGAAACTTGGCCCCTGCGCGGCGGTATTCGGCTTTCAAAATAGCAATGTCGAAGCGAAGCAAGTTGTGACCAACGATGACGGTATCTTCAAGAAACTCGTCAAGACGCTCAACAAACTCCTTGTCAAAAGCGCAGGCATCCTCTACCCATTCCGGTTTGATCCCGTGAACCAGTCTAGCTTGTTGCGAGATTTGCCGTGGTGCCGGGTTCACAAGCGTGCTGAACGCCTCCCGAGGCACCCCGTCGTGGCACCACAGAACGGCGATCTCGCAGACGCGGTCGTTGTTGATGTCCAAGCCAGTAGTCTCTATGTCAAGAAAGCAGAATGTTTTGTTCTTGAACCTGGCCATTATGAGCCTCCTTTTCACACTCCTCTTTCAACAAAGAGCCGCAACACTCGTGAAGGTGGGTTCCGTTTCTCTTCACCCACCCTGCTGCACCCTTCCTTTGCCCTGGGCCAGCCCCAGGCGCACCGCCTGCGCCAGCGTGGGCGCGCCCAGCAGGCGCAAGCCGAAGTCCTTGCCCTGCCCTGAGCCTGACGAAGGGGGCAGGCGGGCCAGCGCTGGCTGGGGCAGACGCTGCGGGCGGCAGCAGGGCGATCGCAACTTCATTTCAAAGGCAGGATTCGCACCCTGGACTTGGCTTCATCCACGGTTATCAGCGCACCGCCTTCAATGACTGTCTCGTACTGCCGAAGTATTAATACCAGCCTCTCCCCAAGGCTATGCGG
>JACQUN010000126.1 GCA_016210285.1 Chloroflexota bacterium | reverse complement strand
TTGCCGGGAGTCTGAGGGTGTCCCTCAGATACAAATTCTTCCCCCTTCCTGATCAGGAAGGGGGCCAGGGGGATGGTCGAAAGAGTTTTTCAGCACCCTGTTAGGTCAATCACCGGGAGAATGGGGAGGAACGAATATGCCGTGGATTCGCGAGGAGATCAACGAACAGACTGCCCGGTTGTCCAATGTAATCCGGGTCATGTCCATCAACCCCAGGGCGATGAAGGCGGTGATAGAGTTAGGCAACAGCGTGACCTTTGGCTCCTCCGCGCTCACGAGAACCCAGGAAGAAGCCATCGCAACGGTGGTATCCGTCGCCAACAAGTGTCGCTACTGAACGATGGCACACGGAGCGGCGCTCCGTCAGGTCTCGGGCGACGCTAGGCTGGCAGGCCAGGTCATGTACGACTACACCAAGGCAGACCTGGCCCCCCAGACCCGTGGGATGCTGGACTTTGCGGTCAAGCTCACCCGCGAGCCGTGGGCTATGGAAAGGGCGGATGTGGAGAGGCTGCGCAGCCTCGGCTTGAGCGATGAGCAGGTCCTGTCCGTTGTGCTCATCACGTGCCAGTTCAACTTCATGACTCGCCTGGCCGATGCCCTGGGGGTAGACGTATCTCCCGACCGAGTGGCAAGCATCGGGCAGTGGCTGACCGGCCCGGCGGCGCAGCAGGAGTGGCTCATGAAGGCCAAGACGTAAGGGGGCAACCGGACTGTGCCCACACTCTTGATTCGAAACGCTGACTACCTCGTCACAGTAGACCAGGAACGGCGCATCATCCGCGACGGCGCCGTCGCCGTGGTGGACGGGCGCATCGTCGCCGTCGGCAAGACCGAGGCCGTCGCTCCCCGCTTCGGAGCAGCAGAGGTCATAGATGCCCGCGGCAAGCTGGTGCTCCCAGGGCTGGTTGACACCCACATCCACAACGCCCAGCAGCTTGGCCGTGGCCTGGGCGATGAGGCGTACTCAGGGCCTGAGCGCCTGTTCCGCCGTCTTTGGGTCGTGGAGGCGAACATGGACGCCGGCGATGCCCTCTGCGCGGCCCGCCTCTGCCAGCTTGAGCTCATCCGCGCCGGCACCACCTGCTTCGCCGACCCCGGCAACTACTTCCCGGGGGAGACCGCCCAGGCAGTGAGGGAGAGCGGGCTGCGTGGCATCATTGCGAGGACAGCCTTTGACCTGGGCCAGACGGCCATGGGGCAGCTCCCCAGCAGGTTCTACGAGACCACCGACGAGGCCCTGGCCCGTGCTGCGGAGACGGTGGTCAAGTTCAATAACACCCTGGACGGGCGGCTCAAGGCGTGGCTCTCCATGCGCGTTCCGGTGGCCTGCTCCGACGACCTGCTGAGGAAGCTGGGTGCCCTGGCTGCAAAGCACCATGTAGGCATTATCGGACACGCCTGCGAGAACCGAGATGAGACGGTGGCATCGCACCTCCGGCACGGCATGGGGGATGTGGCCCGGCTGGAGGCGCTGGGTGTTCTGGGGCCGAACCTCCTGCTGTTGCACATGGGTTGGCTGGATACCCGTGAGCTCCTGCTGGTGAAGCAGCGGGACGTGAAGGTCTCCCTTGCGCCTGGCGCCACCTTCCATCAGGCCATGGGGAACATCAACTACGGGAAGGCCCCCGAGATGCTGGCGCTGGGAGTGACCGTCTCCCTTGGCTCAGACGCTGCGATGTCCGGCAACTTCCTGGACGTGATCCGCCAGACCTTCCTCCTGGTGGGCGGCTACCATGAGGCACGCCTTGACCCGAAGGTGATTCGGCCTGAGACGGCGGTGGAGATGATCACCATCAACGGGGCACGGGCGACGCTGTGGGACGCCGAGATAGGCTCGTTGGAGGCGGGGAAGAGGGCTGACATCACGATCCTGGACATCATGCGGCCAGAGTGGCAGCCGGTCCACAACCCCATTGCCAACCTGGTCTATTCCGCCCACGGCGGCTGTGCCGACACCGTTATCGTGGATGGCAGGATTCTCATGCGCGGCGGGAAGGTCCTCACCCTGAACGAGGAAGACCTGTACCGCGAGGCTAAAGAGCGGGCTGTCTCCCTGGTGAAACGCGCTGGCCTGGAGGCAGTGACTGCCACCATCTGGCCCATGCTCTAAGGCGCAACCGAGGAGCCGGATTTTTGACCACATTGCCTCTTCAGGGTATTCGCATCCTGGACCTGTCCCGCATCTGGGCGGGGCCGTACGCCACCAAGCTCCTGGCTGACATGGGGGCCGAGGTCATCAAGGTGGAGTCGCCCCGCTTCTACGACCCCTTTCGTGGCGTTCTGAACCCTGGCCAGGGCGTCGCCAACTACCCCGGCGGCGACCCGGGCGAGCACCCCTGGAACCGGGCCGGGTGGTTCAACGCCCTCCACATGAGCCAGTACAGCCTGGTCCTGGACCTGGCCCACCCCCGCGGGCGGGAGGTGTTCGAGCGCCTGGTGGCGGTCAGCGACGTGCTCATCGAGAATTTCCGCTACGGGGCTATGGAGCGGCTCGGCTACGGCTACCCGGTGCTGCGCTCCCTGCGACCGGACATCATCTACTGCTCCATGCCCGCCTTCGGCAACTCCGGGCCCTGGCGGGACTACATCCAGTACGGCATCGGGCAGGAGCACCTGGCGGGGATGGCCTCCATGACCGGCTACCCCGGCCAGGGGCCCATGAAGTCGGGTATCAACCACGGCGACCCCATCACCGGCTCCCACGCCGCTGGGGCGCTGCTGGCCGCGCTCCTGTACCGGCGGCGCACGGGCAAGGGCATGTTTATAGACATCTCCCACTACGAGTCTGCGGTGGCCCTCATCGGGGAGCATATCCTGAGCCTCCAGGTCACGGGGCGGAACCCGGGTCCCAGGGGCAACCGCCACCCCTGCATGGCCCCTCACGGCGTCTTCCCCTGCCGAGGCGATGACCGGTGGGTCAGCATCGCTGTGGGGTCCGACGCGGAGTTCCGCGCGCTCTGCGCCTCCATGGGGAACCCTGAGCTGGCCCAGGATCCCCGCTTTGCCGACTCGCTTTCGCGTCTGGAGCACCAGGAGGAGCTGGAGGGCATTATCGCAGCATGGACGCGCGGGCAGACGGCCTCCCAGGTGGCTGAGAGGCTTCAGCGAGCGGGTGTGCCGGCCATGCCGGTGATGGATGCCAGAGACCTGCTGGAGGACCCGCAGCACCGGGCCAGGGAGACCTTTGTGGAGATCACCCACCCAGAGGCAGGGACGCACCTGTACCCTGGCCTCCCGTGGAAGCTCTCCAGGACCCCTGGCGCCGTGCGCTGGCCTGCCCCCTGCTTCGGGGAGCACAACGCCCTGATCCTGGGTGACCTCCTGGGCTTGGACGGGGCCCAGCAGCGGGCGCTGGAGCAGGAGGGAATCGTCAGCCAGCGGCCGCTAGGAGAGGGCGAGAGCGGGTAGACTCCAGGCCCAGGCCAATGTGCTATCATGAGAGTCTTAGCGAGGACTAGGAGCAGGCGATGGCCAGCACGGTTCATCCCCCTCAGCCGGTGCAGCGGCGGCTGCCCGAGTGGCTCAAGGTCCGGATGCCCGGCGGCGCCAACTTCCTGGAGCTCCGCTCCCTGCTGCGGGAGAGCGCGCTGCACACCGTCTGCGAGGAGGCCCATTGCCCCAACATCGGCGAGTGCTGGGAGCGGCGCACTGCCACCTTCATGATCCTGGGCGACATCTGCACCCGCCGCTGCCACTACTGCGCCGTCAAGACGGGCCGCCCACAGGGCCTTGACCTGGAGGAGCCCGAGCGTCTGGCTCGCACGGTAGAGCGCCTGGGGCTGCGGTACTGCGTCATCACCTCGGTGAACCGGGACGACCTCCCTGATGGCGGCGCCGCTGTCTTCGCTGGGTGTATCCGCAGAGTGCGCCAGTACGTGCCAGGGTGCAAGGTTGAGGTCCTCATCCCCGACTTCAGTGGCAACCGAGAAGCCATCCGAGTGGTAATGGAAGCAACCCCCGAGGTCCTGAACCACAACATCGAGACGGTTCGCGGTGTCTTCCGTCGGGTGCGCCCCAAGGGGAGCTACGACCGCTCCCTGGGGCTGCTCCAGGAAGCCAAGGAGCTGGTCCCAGGTGCGGTGACGAAGTCAGGGATGATGGTGGGGCTGGGGGAGACCTGGGGCGAGATCCTGGAGACGATGGCAGACCTGCGGCAGGCAGGCTGCGACCTGCTGACCGTCGGGCAATACCTGAGACCCTCCCCTGCTCATCATCCGGTGGTAAAGCAGTACCACCCGGACGAGTTCGCTGCCCTCCGCCAGGAGGGACTGCGCCTGGGCTTCCGCCATGTGGCGGCGGGCCCCCTGGTGCGCAGCTCCTACCACGCTGACCTTCAGGCGCACGCTGCCAGGGTGGTGCACCCGGGTCCCCAGGGCTAACCTCCTGGCCCCCCTTCGCAGAGGCTTGGCCCACAAAGTCATTCAGGCCCCTCGCTCGTATTCGTTCTGAGCGAGGCGAAGAATCTCGCCTGGTTATAGACCCTTCGCGGAGTTTACCGTGAGCCCTTCGTCAAGCTCAGGGCAGGCTCTGCCGAAGGGTTCAGGGCAAGAATCGCCCACCTGAAGACTGTTTGTGCCAGGGCCCTGGCAGGGGGGTGTCCGACAGCGAGGTTTTGGTGCAGCTTCAGGAACGGGGATCTCTGGATCGTAGGGCCAAAGGGTAGGGACTGGTTCGAGCCTTTCCTCGGAAATCGCCTCAAAGGTTCTGACTGTCCTCACGCTGCTTCTCTATGACAGTGCCCTTTCTGGTGCCCGCCTTCCGTTGTCTCCACCCTTTGTTCAGCCCTACCGCTGGGAGAATTTCTCGCTATAATTGGGAGGGTTGCCCGGAGGGGGTGGTATGCCTATCGACAAGCTTTGTGCTTCCGCCCGCGACGCTGTGGCCGACATCCCCCACGGCGCTGTGATTCTGCTGGATGGCTTTGGCGGCCCGGGAGGAATGGCCCACTTCCTGCTCCTGGCCCTGAGGGAGCACGGCGCAAAGGAGTTGACCATCGTCTCTAACTCGGCGGGTATCACCATGGCCGCCGGCTTTGGCACACCCCAGGGCAAGAGCTACATTGACCACTCCATCCTTATTGAGAACCGCCAGGTGCGGAGGGTCATCGCCTCTTTCCCGGTCGCAGGCAGCCCCTCGCGGGTCACCGCCTTTGAGCGGGCCTTCCGCCGTGGTGAGGTGGAGCTGGAGGTGGTGCCCCAGGGGACTCTGGTGGAACGCATCCGCGCTGGGGGGGCTGGCATCGCCGCCTTCTACACCCCCACCGGGGCCGGCACCCTCGTGGCGCAAGGGAAGGAGAAGCGGGCCTTCAACGGGCGGGAGTACCTGCTGGAGCACGCCCTGAAGGGGGACTACGCTTTTGTGCGGGCGTGGAAGGCGGACCGCCTGGGGAACCTGGTGTACCGGGGCACCTCGAAGAACTTCAATGCGCCCATGGCGACCGCGGCGAGGGTCACCATCGCCGAGGTGGATGAGGTGGTGGAGCCCGGGGAGCTGGACCCGGAGGCCGTGGATACCCCTGCCCTCTACGTCAAGCGCATCGTGGTGCGCCCCAGGGACGAGACGCCGATAATGGTGGAGGGATACTATAGCGTGCACCCCAGGAATAGCTGACCAGAGATGCCCCACCACAACACGTCCGAGAGGACGAAGGTGAGGGCTTTGTGT
Source organism: Chloroflexota bacterium (assembly GCA_016210285.1). The sequence goes on along the minus strand of JACQUN010000126.1, from coordinate 9,705 downwards.
CCAGGCATCAGGAAGGTGTTGGTGCAGAATCCATGCCAATGACGGATTTTTTCGGACGCGGACAGCGGTTCGCCAAAGCGACCGCCAAGCTTCGCCACAGCGAAGCTGATGTGGATGACCAGGGCTTGAAGCACTCCTCTCGGGCTACTGCTCAAGTGGGCATCTTCCATGCCCTGGGGCTGAGGGACTTCCGTCTCCTCTGGGTGAGCAACCTCTTTGGCAGTGCGGCCATGTGGATTCAGATGGCCACCCTGGGGTGGCTGGTCTACGACCTCACCGGCTCGGGCACACTCCTGGGCGGCATGAACGGCGTCCGGGCCATCCCCATGCTTCTCCTGTCCCCGCTGGCGGGGGTGGCGGCGGACCGGATGGACCGCCGGCGCACCATGGTGGCAACCCAACTCGCGCTGACCGCCACCGCCCTGGGACTGGGGGTAGGTCTCCTTTTGAACCAGGTCCATGTTTGGCACCTGTTCGCCTTCACCTTCATCGGTGGCGTTATCCAGACCTTCTCCATGCCGATGCAGCAGACCCTCGTTTTTGACCTGGTGCCGCGGCACGTCTTTCCCAACGCCGCGGCCCTTGGCAGCGCCTCTTTCAACGTCACCCGGGTGCTGGGCCCCGGGGCCGCAGGCTTTCTCATCGCGTGGTTGGGGCCCGAGGGCAACTTCTTCGTCCAGAGCGCCGCCTACCTTGGGATGGCCATCAGCATTGCGATGATCGCGGTGCCGGCAAGAAAAGCTGCGCCGGACGCACAGTCCATGATACGAAAAATGGCAGAGGGGTTTCGCTACGTAGCGGGAGACCGTACCGCTCAGGTGCTCCTGATGATGGCAGTTGTCCCGCCCTTGCTGCTCGTCCCCTCTTTCATGGGCCTTATGCCCATTTTTGCGAAGGATGTATTCCACAGCGGGCCACAGGGCCTGGGGCTGCTGCTATCCGCATCAGGGCTGGGAGGTCTCATTGGGGCGCTTTTCATGGCGTCCCTTGGCCGGTTTGAGCAGCGGGGCCTGCTGCAGCTCGGCATGCTGCTGGGGGGTGGGATATCCCTCCTCGCCTTCGCCTTCGCCCGCTCTTTGGCAGTCGCCCTGCCGCTGCTCGTAGTAGCGGGCTTCTGCGAGATGGTCTACATGGTCACCAACCAGACCATCCTCCAGCTCTCCGTGCCCGACCATGTTCGGGGAAGGGTCATCAGCCTGTTCATGCTGACCATGAGCCTGATGCCGCTGGGGACGCTGGTGTTTGGCGCTGCGGCAGACCTGGTGGGTGCGCCCATGGTTGTAGCCATTGCTTCGGTGGCTACCCTGGTAACAGGAGGCATCATCGCCGTCTTCGTGCCGAGGGTGCGCAACCTCCGTCTGAGCCAGGTGAGCCAGTCTGGGAGCGAGTGAAGGGCGCATGGGGCTGTGGGACAGGTGATGCGGACAACCTGCTGCCCTGTGGATGAGGTGACAGCATGAAGCCCCGTCTTGACCGTGACACCATCGCCATGCGGGTGGCCAGGGAGCTCCCCGACGGGGCCGTGGTGAACCTGGGCATCGGCATCCCGACCCTGGTCTCCCAGTATGTCCCTGAAGGGCGCTCCATCCTCTACCATAGTGAGAGCGGCGTCCTGGGCTATGGCCCCCTGGCGGACATCGGCGAGGAGGACATTGACCTTATCAATGCGGGCGGGCAGTTCCTCAAGCCTGTCCCAGGCATGTCCTTCTTCCACTCCGCTGACGCCTTCGCTATGATGCGGGGCGGCCACATCGACGTGGCGGTCCTGGGGGCGTTTCAGGTCTCGGAGCAGGGCGACCTGGCCAACTGGATGCTCCCGGAGCGGGGCATCGGCAACGTGGGTGGCGCTATGGACCTGGCCGCCGGGGCGCGACGGGTCATCGTCGCCATGGAGCATGCTGATAAGGCAGGCAAGCCCAAGATTGTCCGCGAGTGCACCTTCCCCTTGACCGGCAGGCGGTGCGTCAGCCTCATCGTCACGGACATCGCGGTCATTGAGGTTGTCCAGGGGAAGGGGCTTGTGTTGCGGGAGCACGCGCCCGGCTGGAGCGTGGAGGAGATCCAGACGCTGACCGAGCCTCGGCTCATCATTGCAGCGGACCTCCGAGAGGTCCGGCTCTAGCCCAAGCCGATGGGGAAGCACGAAGGGGCAATACCCCTTCGTAGAGTATCCTCCTCCTCTCCTTCTGAAGGAGAGGAGGAATGAGGGGGTGAGGTTCCCATGACCACGGCAGCGGCTCAACATCTCAGCGAGGCCCTGGACTATGTTCACCGGCGCATCGCGGTGTACCTCGGCACACTTGATACTCGTTTCGCCGCCTTTATCCAGGCCGGCTCGAAGGCCGAGGGCTGGGTGCGGGGCGAGGCTCTCTTCGCCCTCACCCGCTCCCTGGTCGCCGATAAGGTGAATGCGGTGAAACCCGGAGGCCGCAGCGAGGGCCGGCCTGACCTGGAGCCCGACTTCGAGTTCCAGATCGGCGGACAGCCTCACTTCTTGAACCTGGTCTCTGTGGCCGTGAGCGGCGCCCGCCCCCTGGCATCCTACTTTGCCAGCAGCGGCGAGCTCCCGCGGGATCTCCGGAAGCTGGCCGGGCGACCCCAGCAGACCTCCCTCATCGTGGTGAGCTACCCCCTGAGGATGGACGACAAGCCCTGGACCGAGGAGGTCGGCAAGGCAGAGCAGACCTATGGGGTCAAGTGCGTCCAGCAGCTCCAGTTCCAGCTCCCCGGCCCTGACCGCGTGGTGGTCTCCCTGTGGCGCCACGCCTCGGCTACGCCTGCCTAGCGCCGGAGCGGCGCGTGGGACGAAAGGATGGCCATGCCTGAGGAACCCGTGCTCCTTGATGTGCAGGATGGGGTCGCCACCATCACGCTCAACCGGCCCCAGAGCTATAACTCCATCTCCGATGCTATGATGGATACCCTGGCACAGGCACTTGGCGAGTGCCAGCGGGACGCAGTGCGGGCGGTGGTCCTCGCGGGGGCCGGACGAGGGTTCTGCTCCGGCGCAGACCTACGAGAGTTTACGCAGGCCCTCCGGGAGCGGGGCGCCCGTGAGTTCGCTGAGTATCTGGGCGAGACAGCGGGCAACCTCCACCGCCGGGTCATCCTCCCCATCCGGCGGCTGCTCAAGCCGGTGCTGGCTGCGGTCAACGGGGTAGCAGCGGGGGCTGGGTTCAGCCTGGCCCTCGCCTGCGACCTTCGGGTGGCGTCCCAAGACGCCCGCTTTGTCCTGGCCTACTCGAACATCGGGGCCTCCCCCGACGGGGGCTCCTCCTTTGCCCTGCCCCGGCTGGTGGGCCAGGCCCGTGCCATGGAGCTCTACCTGCTGAATGAGACATTGGACGCAGCCCGCGCCAGGGAGCTGGGTCTTGTGGCCCTGGTGGTGCCCCAGGCGGAGCTTGCAGCCCGGTCCGCTGAGCTGGCACGGCGCCTGGCCAGCGGGCCAACCCTGGCCTACGGACGGGCCAAGGCCCTCTTCGACCGAAGCTGGACCGCTACGCTGGAAACCCAGCTTGAGCTGGAGGCCAACGCCATTGCGGCGTGCGCTGTGACTGCCGACTTTGCCGAAGGCATCCTCGCCTTCAGCGAGAAGCGGACGCCTGTGTTCAAGGGGAGGTGAGAGGCCCTAGCCCCCCGCCCCGTCAAACACCTCCTTCGCCGCAGCCAGGGCGTTGAGGGCTGTCGGCAGGCCCCCGTAGAAGGTCGTGTGGGCCAGGAGCTCCACCACCTGCTCCCTGGTGAAGCCTACGTGCAGGGCCGCCCGGATGTGGTTCTTCAACTGGGGCTCCCGCCCCAGCACCGTCAGGGCAGAGAGGGCGCATACCAGGCGGCTCTTCAGGTCCAGCCCGGGGCGCGCCCAGATCTCGCCGAAGAAGTAGCCGTGGAGGAGCGCAATGACCTCCGGGGCCAGCTCCACCGCAGCCGCAGCCGCCCACCGCACCCCGCCCTCTCCCCAGAGCTGCCGGCGGATCTCGTTCCCCCGCTGGATGCGCTCTTCCAGGGTGGCGGGCCTGGGGGTTGGCAGCTCCCTGGGGGCGGACGCCAGCCACTCCGGCTTCTCTTCGAAGACCTCCCTGGCGAGCTGGAGGGCGTTGAGGGAGGCGGGCAGCCCCCCGTAGATCAGCAGATGGGTGAGCGCCTCCACCATCTCGGTGGTGGAGATGCCCAGGTTCAGGCCGTTGCGGATGTGCCCCTTGAGCTGCGGCCCGCGGCCCAGGACGGTGAGGGCGGAGATGGTGGTCAGGCTCCGGTGCTTGATGTCCACCTGGGGCCGTGCCCAGATGCCGCCGAAAAGACACTCTGTAACCAGCGGGCCCAGCCCGGGGGCGATGTCATAGGACCCGGGCTGGGAGCCCCGGAACTCCCCTCCTCCCGCCAGCCTGCGCCGGACCTGCTCGCCCTGGGCCAGAAGCTCCTTCGAGGTAGTCACAGCCTCTCCTCCTTTGGAATTTGGTGGCCTTGCACAACAAGGACTCTCGCAGCGGCTCTGTCATGCTGAGCCATGCACTCAACCCAGGAGAAACTCCGCGAAGGGTCCCTTGTCTCCCAGGTTCCTGGTTTTGCACAGCGCGACCTTCGCCTGCAAAGCGGATTAGGTCCAGACCAGTTGGAAGCGGGAGCCAGCCGCGGTCTTGGTGACCTCGATGCGCACCGGGAAGGCGTCCTTCAGCTCCTCGATGTGGGTGATGACGATGATGAGGTCGAAATCGTGCTGGATGGACTGGATGGCCTCCACCAGCCGCTCGCGCCCCTGCGCGTCCTGGGTGCCAAAGCCCTCATCTATGAACAGGGTGCGCAATGGCGCTCCCGCCCGGCTGGCCAGGAACTTGGCCAGGGCCACCCGCAGAGCGAAGTCAATGCGGAATGCCTCCCCGCCGCTGAAGAGCTCATAGCTGCGGGTTCCCAGATCGTCGCCGACCTTCACCTCTAGCGTCTCCTCCACCGTCCCCCGCCTGGTTGGCCGCTGGGTCTCCAGGCGCAGGGACATGCGGTGGTCGGTGAGCCGGGCAAGGATGGCGTTGGCCTCCGCCTCCAACTCAGGCAAAGCAGCATCAATGAGAAGAGCCTGGATGCCCCGCTGGCCGAAGGCTTCAGCGAGCACATCGTGGGTCTGCTGCTCCCTTTCGTGGGAACGAAGGTCAGCCTCCCGCGCCTCTCGGAGCGACGCTTTCTCTTGCAGCTCACCCAGGCGGTTTTCCAGAAGGTCTGCCTGGCGACGGAGCTTGTCGTGTTCGGCCCTGAGCTCCTGAAGCTGGGCTTCCAGTGCGCCCAGGCGGGATCGCAGTATTGGCAGCTCCTTCAGGGAGGCCTCCAGCGCCGCCAGGACACCCTGCCCCTCCTCGACGTAGCGACGCCGTGTCTGCAGGAGCTCCTCCAGGGCTGCCAGGGAAGCCTGTGCAGCGGGAAGCGCGCTCTCGGCCTCCTGGAGGCGTCGGCCCAGCTCTATGTAGGGCTCCATGGCCTTCGTGCGGTCCCTGGCCTGCTGGTGCTGCTGCGGGTCGTAGCCGAGGCTCCGCAGGGCCTTCTCGGTCCCTGCCAGGGTCTGGCGGTGTTCCAAGACATACTCCCCCTGCGCCAGCCTGCGATGCAGAGCATCCAGTTGCGTTTGGGCCTCCCTCATGGCCTGGCTAGCCTCCCGTGCGCTCCCCAGGGCGTGTTCCAACGAGGCGCGCCGAGCCACCGCCTCCCGTCGCCCGCGGGTCAGGGCCTGCTCCGATTGTGCCACCTCCTCCTGGAGTGATCTCAGTTGCACCCGGAGGCGTTGGAGCGCGTCCTGACTCTGCTCCAGGCGAGCCTGGCGGTCCCTCTCGCTGGCACGGAGCTCGGCCTCCAGGTGCTGAAGCCCCTCAGCGCCGAGGGCCGTGCCACAGAGGGGGCAGCGGGTGTCCCCCTTCCTCAGTAGCTCTCCCTTTTGCCGCAGCTCCTCCATCTCGGCGTGCAGGTGCTCGCTTTCTGATTGCAGACGTTCGACCCGGGAGTGAAAGCCCAGCGCTTCCTCCCGTCTCTGTCGCAGGGCCTCCTCCCTTCTGGCGAGGCCCTCAAGCTCCTGCGATGTCTGGGCCACCCCCAGTTCCAGCGATGGAATGCGGGCTGCCTGGGGCTCCAGGTCAGCCTGGATGCGCTGTTGGAGGTGCCGGGCCTCGGTCTCCAGGGTTCTCCGCTCTTCGTCAATACGGGACTCCAGGTGGAGACGTTGCTGGTCGAGCTCGTGGTATCGTGCAAAGGCTGTGTCCAGGGCCTCGAGCTGCTGGCTGGCCCTCTGCCACTCCTCCAGGCTGGCCTGGATCTCCCCGCGCCGGGCCAGGAGCTGCTGGTACTCCTGAAGGCGCCGTTGGGCCGCCTGCACTTGGCCGACCAGGCTCGCCACCTCCTGGCGGGCCTGGTCGGTTCGCTGACGTGTTTCCTCTCGCCTGCGCTGGTCATCCTGAAGCTGCCGGAGGGCCTGGCGCAGTCCCTCGACCTGGCTTTCTGCCTCCCCAAGCTGGGGCGCCAGGGCATCCAGCTTTCCCTGAGCCGCACGGAGCGCCTCTTCATACTCACGTTGATGGGATAGCTCTTGCTCCAGGAACCCCACCTCTGCCCGGATGCGGGTGGCGAGCTCCCCGAATCTCTTGCTCCCCTCCCGCGCCTGTTCCTGTAGCTGGTCGTAGAGGGAGAGGCCCAGGATCCCTGCCAGGACCCTCTTGCGCTCGGCCGGTGGACTGGTGGTGAAACGGTCTGCCCGTCCCTGGAGCAGGAAGGCGCTCTTGACGAAGGTCTCGTAGTCCATGTGCAGGAGCTCCTGGATTCGGCGCTCTGTAGCGGCGACCGAGCTTTCGCCCAGGGAGCGGTAGCCATTGCCGGTGGAGACCTGGAGATCCAGCACCGTCTGGGGCTGGGGGCCACGGGTGAACTTGCGAAGGGCCCGGTAGCGGGTGGGCCCGACCCGGAACTCCAGGGTCACCTCCATCTCGCTCTGGCCTTGGTGGACCAGCTCCTCGATGGGGTGGCTCCCGACACCAAACCTCAGCCCGCGGGCGCAGCCCCAGAGGGCCCAGGTCACGGCGTCCAGGAGTGCCGACTTGCCGTGACCGTTGTTGCCGCACAGGCAGGCCACCTGTACCCCTTCCAGTTCCAGGGGTGGCAGGTCGTCCCTGTAGCAGAGGAAGTTCTTGAGCTGGAGCCGCAGCGGGATCACGGCACCTTCACCACCTCTTCCAGATGGATGGGCACTCCGTAGCGAGGAAGGACGACGCGTATCCCGGTGCCCCTGAGCTCCCGCAGGAAGAATCCCGGGTGCTCCGTATGGATGGGGATGACCACCTGGGGCTTCACCCCCTGGATGAGGCGGATCAGGTCGTCGCCGGAGGCGTGGCCTGAGGCGTGGAGGCCCTGCTGCGCCGTCGGCACCGCCCATTGAAGCTCCTCCAGCGGAAGGCCCACGTGCCGCATCCCAAAGTGGTCGATCCATGACCTGAGGCGACGGAAGTCGAGCTGAAGGTCTTCATTGAAAGCCTCGTGAGATGAGTAGAGGTAGAGGCTGCCCGGCCCGGGTTGTATCGTGGGCAACTGGTCGAGGTCAAAGAAGCTGAAGCACAGGATGAATTGACTCTGGTGCTCCTGCACCCTGGCAGGGCTCACCATTCGACCCTGGTGCTTGTCGCGGATTGCCCGCTCCCAACGGTCAAGGCGCAGCTTTGGCTCGTCATAGACCTGGAGGTCCGCCACCTCCTGGACAGATGGGATCGAGGGTTCGGCCAGGTGCGCTGCTTGCAGGAGATACGCATCCCTGGGGAGCACTACCAGAGCCCGGCCCACCGTGCGGGCAATCTTGGCGAAGGTGAGGAGCCGTTCCACGTTCCTGGGCCCAAAGTCGGCGATGACCAGCCCCTGGGCGGGCCGAACGGCCGCCAGGGCGTTGTCGTGAACTTCAGCCTCAGTGACCCGACGTGTATCCCCGGCCCGTGTCCCCTCACACAAGAGGACGGCGGGCTTCAGGTTTGCCAGGGCTTCCAGGAGGTCGCGGGTCAGTCCCAGGGGGCTTCCTGCGGCATCCCAGGCCAGGCGGATGTCCCCCGTGTAAGCGATCCACCCGCCGGAACTCTTCACGGCAAATGAGCTGGCACCCGGGACGGAGTGGTCAGCCCGCCAACGCCTGACCTCCAGCCCACCGACTCGGGTGGCTTCTACGAGAGGGTGGTCCGAAAGGCCTCGAGCCCCAGGGGTTGCCTGCCAGAAGGCGTGGGCCTCTGGCGCGAGGGCGTCACGACCGAACACCTGGAAGGGTCGCTGCTCTGCCCGAACCTTTTTCCAGTCCCCCGCCTCGATGAGTCCGCCACCTTTCAGCTCCCTGGGGACAGCGTACACTACTTCACTTTCAAAGTCTGTGCGTCCGCTGTCCTGAACGGCCTTGGCCACGAAGGCAGTGAGGGCGCTGGTGACAATCGGAATATCCCGCCGGAGGAAGGAGATGTAGCCGGCATGGTCCAGGTGAGCGTGAGAGAGGAGGACGCCCTGCACCTCGGTGTCTCGAAGGTCTCGGAATCGGGGGGAGCCAGCGACGCCAGCCCAGAGGTCGGGAAGGCCCTGCTCCATGTCCTGGCGGTAGAGGCCTCGTAGGGACGGCAGAAGCCCCATGGCCAGGGGGTCCAGGAGGCCGAAGGAGGATCGCGGCTTCAGGTACTCCTCGTAGAAACGGCCCCGCTGGGAGTACGGTGTCCCGAAGTCCAAGAAGAGGCGAGCCTCCCCATCCTCCAGGAGGAGCTGGTTGCCTCCCACCTGGTTCACGCCGCCATAGCACGTGATGGTGACCACAGCGCCTCCGGCACAGGTCTTGCTCTACCTGGCCCTCTGCCAGCCATTATACGGCGAAGGGGTAGGCTTCTGAAGCGTTGGGCCTGAGGTGCTTTTGCCGTGTTGACTTTGCCCCCTCCCCTGGGTTATCCTGTAAACCGACTGGTCAGTCTGCTCTGATGAAGCCCCTGCTGAAGGAAAGACGCTTGAAGGGAAAAGAGGCGACCCGGGAGCGAATCCTGGATGCAGCCACCGGGGTCATAGCTGAGAAGGGTTACCACGAGGCGTCCATGGACGAAATTGTCCACGCCTCTGGAACCTCCAAGGGAGCCCTCTACTTCCATTTCCCCAGCAAGCAGGCCCTGTTCTTTGCTCTGGTGGAGCGGCTAGCCGTGCTTCAGGAGCATTCTGTCCAGAATGCCGTCGCTGGGGAGCAGGGAGCCGTTGCCAAGGTGGATGCCGCCCTCCAGTCCACCCTGAATAACGTGGTGCGCCACCGGACCCTGGGAAGGGTCCTCCTGGCAGGTCGAGGGGGGCTCGGCCCTGCCCTGGACAGACACCTGATGAAGGTGCATGAGCGTTTTGCCCGTCTCATTCAGGGCTACCTGGACGAGGCGATAGCCGAGGGTTCCCTGGCCCCTGTGGACACCGAGTTGGCCGCCTTTGCGTGGCTCGGCGCCATCAACGAGGTGGTGGTCCGCTGGCTGCATACAGGCCAGCCGAAGAACCTGGAACATGCTCTGCCGGCCCTGCGCACCCTGCTTCTCCAGAGCATCGGGCTCCAGGCGGAGAGGCAGTATAGCCCTCCTGTGGCACACCAGGAAGCACAGGAGTCCGGCCTTTAGTGTCCTGAGTTATTAATTCGTTGAATAAATGCAGCGACTGTTGGGCGGCCCCGTTCATGGTTCGACAAGCTCACCACGAACGGAG
>JACQUN010000124.1 GCA_016210285.1 Chloroflexota bacterium | reverse complement strand
CTCATAGAGGGTCCCCTTCAGGTCGGCGAAGGTGATGCCCTCGTCCACCGCCAGGCCCTCAATCTGGAAGAAGTGCCACTCGTGGGTGGCGTCCGTGGCCTCGTAGCGGTAGCACTTCCCCGGCACCACCACCCGCACGGGGGGCTTCATACGCTCCATCACCCGCGCCTGCATCGGCGAGGTGTGGGTCCGCAGGAGCATGGGGCGCTCCCCCTTCTCGTCCACGTAGTCAATCCACAGGGTGTTCCACATGTCACGCGCCGGGTGGTCCTTGGGGATGTTCAGCATCTCAAAGTTGTAGCGGTCCCACTCCACCTCGGGGCCCTCCACCACCTGGAAGCCCAGAGAGACGAAGGCGGCGCATATCTCCCGCACGATCTGCGTCGTGGGGTGAAGCCGCCCCAGGGTCACAGGGCGGCCCGGCAGGGTCACGTCCAGGCGCTCACGGGCGGCCCTGGCCAGCTCCTGCTCTCGAAGGGCCTGCTGCCGCCCGGCCAGGCGCTCCTCCAGGAGCTGCTTCAGCTCGTTTCCCAGGCTCCCGGCGGTGCGCCGCTCCTCAACTGGCAGCGTGGCAACAGAGCGCAGGGCCAGGCTCAGGCGGCCCTTGCGGCCCAGGTAGGCGACGCGCCACTCCTCTACGGCCTGGGGGGAGGAGGCAGCATCCAACTCCTGAAGGGCTTGCTCTCGGATGGCTTGAAGCTCCTGAACCAGCGAAGCTCCGGCGGTGGTCACAGGAATCTCTCCTTTGCGGCGAGGGCGGCGGGCCCTGGGGCTGGCACCCATTATAGGGAGCGCCAATCAAGGGGGTCAAGGCGAGTCTCCGGCACGCTTTTCGTCACAACAGGAGGCGCAAGCTAACCGCGGCGAACATCGGGAGAGGAAGGAGGCGCATCGGTCTTGCAGCAAAGTCATCCTGAGCCCCGTGAAGCACCCAAGGAGACTGGAGACTCTCCGCTTTGCTTCGAGAGACAAAGCCGCTGCTCGACCCCTTCTGTGCAAGGCCGAGGGGCATCCGGGAGGTGGAGCAGCACCCTTCCTTGACAGGATGGAGGGCGCATGGGAATATTAGGCACGTCGCGGCCCCACGGCCACGGCGGAACGAAAAGCGGCCACCACTGGGATAGAACCACCATGAAGCTGTGCGGGTAACTCGGGTGACGATGGTGTACCAGACGCTTCGCCTGGAGCGGGAAGGCCCGCTGGCCCTCATAACCCTGCACCGCCCCCAGGCGGATAACGGGGTTGACTCGGAGATGGCCGCAGAACTGGCAGCGGTGTGCCCTGCCCTCAACCAGGACGACCGGGTACGGGTGGTGCTTCTGACTGGGGCGGGCGCTGCCTTCAGCGCCGGTCCTTTCCCACCGCCGGAGCTGCTTGAGGGGGGCGCCAGCCCGGCGGAGCTGAGCCAACGGCTGCAAAACCTCCGGGGAGCCGCAGCGGTTGCCTCAGTAGAGAAGCCTTTCATCGCCGCCATCAACGGCCCCGCCCTCGGCATGGGGATGGAGCTGGCTCTGGCCTGCGACCTTCGCCTGGCCTCTCCCCTGGGGCGATTCTCCCTGCCGCATCTCGCCCACGGCCTTCTCCCCTGGGACGGCGGAACCCAGCGGCTCCCCCGCATCACCGGCCGGGCGTGGGCCCTGGACATGCTCCTCACGGGCCGGGAGGTGGACGCCCGAGAGGCCCTCTCCATGGGCCTGGTGCACCAGGTGGTGCCCCACGGTGAGCTCCTGGCGAAGGCGCGGGAGCTGGGGGGGCGCATCGCCAGCTACGGCCCCATCGCCGCCCGCTACGCCAAGGAGACGGTGTGGCAGGGGATGGACATGGCCCTGGAGCAGGGGCTCCGGCTGGAGGCTGACCTGAACATCCTCCTGCAAACCACCGTGGACCGGGCAGAGGGCATCCGCTCCTTCCTGGAACGCCGGGAGCCCAAGTACCGCGGGGAGTGAGGAGCAGCCATTGGTGAAGGTGAAGCTGGACCTGCACACCCACGTCTGGGAGGCCTTCGGTTTCGGGCCGCCCACCCCTGAGATGGCCCGCCAGGTCATCGCCCAGGTGAAGCGCATGGGGATAGACGGCATCGCCGTCACGGACCACCGCAACAAGGAGTTCGCCTTCGCCTTTGCAGAGCTGGTGGACCGCGAGTTCCCGGGCCAGATCCTGGTCATCCCCGGCTGGGAGATTGAGGTCCGTGTGGGCCCAGGCCGCAACGACGAGTACCAGGTGGCGGAGCTGTTTCTGCCTGGGGAGCGGGTTTTCCGTTGCTACTGCCACCCGGGGCATCCCTTGCGACAAATCGTTGTCAACGGCGTCCATGCCATCGAGGTGAGCAACCTGGGCCACAACTGGCACATCAACAGGGAGGAGGTCCTGGAGGTCGCACGCAGACACAACCTCCTCCTCTTCTCGGTGAGCGATGCCCACCGGCTGGAGGACATCGGCAAAGCCTACACGGAGGTGGATATGGAAGAGCTGCTCGCCAGGGGGCAGCCAGGGCTCAAGGGGTAGGTCGGTGCTGCAGCCCTTTGAGACCATCCTGTTCCAGAAGGCGGACGGGGTTGCCCATATCGTCCTCAACCGGCCCAGGGTCATCAACGCCTACAACATGCAGATGCGCGACGAAATGTGGCAGGCCCTGGTGGCGGCGCGGGACGACCCGGAGGTGAAGGTCGCCATCCTGCGGGGGGCTGGTGAGCGAGGGCTCTGCGCCGGGGCTGACCTGACGGAGTTCGGCACCGCCCCGTCGCAGGTGGTTGCCCGCCAGGTTCGCTTCGAGCGGGCAGTATGGGAGCTGTGGCTCGGCATCCCGAAGCCCTTCATCTGCGCCGCCCACGGCTTCGTCCTGGGCTCCGGCGTGGAGATGGCGCTCCTCTGCGACCTGCGCATCGCCTCGGAGGACGCCCAGTTCGGCCTGCCGGAGGTGGCCCTGGGGATGATCCCCGCCGCCGGGGGCACCCAGACGCTGCCCCGAACCATCGGCATCCCACGGGCCCTGGAAATGCTCCTCACCAACCGCCGGGTAGGGGCCGCCGAGGCGTTGCAGCTTGGTCTGGTGCAGCGGGTCGTGCCGCGGGAGCGCCTGCTGGCGGAGGCAGAGTCCCTGGCCCGCTTGTTCGTTCAGCGCGAACCGGTTGTCCTGGGCCTGGCGAAGGAGGCGGTTCGGCTGGGGATGGACCTGCCTCTGCCCCAGGCCCTGGGGATGGAGGAGCGCCTGGCACTGCGGGCAGCGCAGTGCCTTCTGCAGGGGTAGCACCAGCCATAATCGCAGAGAGAATTGGAGAGACTTCTTGATGCGGCGAGTCCAACTCTTTGAATTTGAGGATCTGGGTTGGTTCCCGGAATCCATCCGCGATGGGGGGACTGACCTGCTGCGCTTCGGGTGGGAGATTGGCAAGGTCTACAAACCCATCGTGCCTAGACTGAAGGATGCCCTCTTGCGAACAGGAAGCCGGGAGATCCTAGATCTGGGCTCTGGAGGGGCTGGCCCCGTCGTAGCCATACACAAAGAGCTGGTCAAGTCTGGCCTCGGTGTCCGCATCACCCTCACGGACAAGTTCCCCAACCTGAGTGCCTTCAAGCACGCCAAGGAGCGCACGAACGGTGGGATTGACTTCATCCAGGAACCTGTTGATGCGACAGCAGTTCCAGCTCACCTTGGCGGCTTCAGGACCATGTTCCTCTCCTTGCACCACTTCCCGCCCGACCTGGTGCGGCGCATCCTCCAGGACGCCGTGCAACAGCGACGCCCTATCGGGATCTTTGACTTCAGCGTGAGAACGCCTCCGCCGCTATCAATGCTGCTCATAAATAATCCCCTTGGGGTGTTACTCGTGACGCCTTTTGTACGCCCCTTCCGGTGGAGCAGGTTGCTCTGGACTTACCTCATCCCCCTCGTGCCGTTCTTTTTCCTATGGGATGCATTCGCCTCGGGTCTCCGCCTCTACTCCGTCCGTGAACTCAAGGAGATTGTGGACGGGCTTCCTTCCAACGACTATGTATGGGAGATCGGGCAGGAGCGTTTCCCTGGGTCCATCACTTACCTCATCGGCTGTCCAAAGTAAGCTGCTCCTAGACAAGAGAAGGGGTTTGACGACGCTGGCTCGGGGCCTCTGTCTACCAAACAAGCTGTTTGCTCTGGCTACCCATTCTGGAAGACACCCTTTGCCTGCCGGCCCAGGCAAGGGCATAATAGAGGCGCTGTTCTTCCCAGGCTTGAGGGAGTCGTCAGCAGCGGAGATGGCCAGTCGGTAGGAATCTGCACCACCGGAGGAGTGGGATGAACCTTGCCGAGTTCCTCACCATCACGGCGTCCATTGTGCCGGAGAGAGAGGCCGTTATCTTCGAGGGCGAGCGCATCACCTTCGGCGAGCTCCAGGCACGCACCAACCGCCTGGCAGCCGCGCTGGCGGACCTGGGCGCCGGCCCAGGGAGCCGAGTGGCCACCATCGAGGTGAACTGCACCGCACAAATCGAGGCGTGCTTCGCCACCGCCAAGCTGGACGGGGTGTACGTCCCCCTCAACTTTCGGGCCAAGAGCGATGAGCTGACCTTCATGCTCAACGACGCCGAGCCAGTCGTCCTGCTGGTGGGAAAGCGCTATTACGAGCTGATAGATTCCATCCGCCCCAACCTGAAGAGCGTCAAACACCTGGTGGCCCTGGAGGACCAGTATCGAGACTGGCCCAGCTACGAGGCACTCCTGGGCAAGGCCAGTGACGAAGAGCGTTTCCCGACGGCGGGCGACGATGACCTGGCTATTCTTATGTTCACCGCGGGCACCACAGGTGTTCCCAAAGGGGTCATGCTCACCCACAACAGCTTCTCGTCCTACATCCTGAGCAATGTGGAGCCTGCCGACCCCGAGGCGGAGGAGAAGAACATCCTGACAGTGCCTCTCTACCACATCGCTGGGTTGCAGGCGGTGATGGCGGCCATCTATGGGGGGCGCACCCTGGTCATCCAGCGCCAGTTCGAGCCAGTGGAATGGATGGGGCTGGTGGAGAGGGAAAAGGTGGACCGTGCCATGATGGTCCCTACGATGCTGAAGCAGCTCATGGACCACCCGGATTTCCGCAAGCACGACCTCTCCAGCCTGAAGGTCATCACCTACGGGGCGGCCCCCATGCCCCTGGAGGTTCTCAAGCGCGCCCTCAAGGAGTTCCCCAACAGCCGTTTCATCAACGCCTTCGGCCAGACGGAGACCGCTGCCACCATCACCATGCTGTCCCCCGAGGACCACGTCATCCCCGAGGGGCTCAGCGAGGCGGAGGTGGAGGCCCGGCTCAAGCGGCTCTCCTCCATCGGCAGGCCCCTGTCCGACGTGGAGGTCCGCATCGTGGACGAGAATGGCAGCCCGGTGCCTCCAGGGGTCGTGGGTGAGATCGTCGCCCGCGGAGCCCGCCTGATGAAAGGCTACTGGAAGAGTGAGGCGGCCACCAGGGAGACCATCAGGGGAGGGTGGCTCTACACCGGTGACCTGGGCTACGCCGACGACGAGGGCTACATCTTCTTGGCAGGGCGGGCCAAGGACTTCATCAAGCGTGGCGGCGAGATGATCTCCCCGGAGGAGGTGGAGCAAGCCCTCATGGGCCACCCCGCCGTGGACGACGCTGCCGTCATCGGCGTCCCCGATGATGACTGGGGGGAGCGGGTCCGGGCGGTGGTGGTGCGCAAGCCAGGGGCCTCGGTGTCCGAGGGGGAGCTCATCGAGCTCTGTCGCCAGCGGCTGTCCAGCTTCAAGAAGCCCGAGTCAGTTGTCTTTGTGGAGGAGCTGCCGCGAAATCCCATGGGGAAGGTGCTGAAGCGGGTGCTCCGGGAGCAGTACCGCCAGCCCATCCAGGCCAAGGGGGGATAGCGCCTTCTGGCCCTCCCCAGGACACCTGGGGCTTTCGGGGCAGAGTCTTTTAGCTCTGCTGGCAGTGTCGTCCTTGTCATTCTTGAGGGAGCCCGTTCGGTTCACTCAGGGTAAACTCCGCGACCGAAGAATCTCATGGAAGAGGGAGACCCTTCGCTCAGGGTGACAACTAAAAGACCCTGCTTTCGGGGTCCATCGTATTGACCCTCCCGCCCTTGGGTGCTAGAATGTGCGCCACTTCACAGGCGATCCGAGCGGGATCGGGGCTCCATCCGTGGGGTGGGAGTCGGCGTTGCTGGGGTAAACCTCGCGAAGACAGCTCGGGGTGTGCAGCGACAGCGGGAGAGCGCCGTTTCCAGTATAATGGGGTAGGGCGGAGATGGTTGTAATTGGGCTCACCGGGGGGATAGGCACCGGGAAGAGCGAGGTGTCGCGGCTCCTGCGGGAGCTGGGCGCTGAGGTCATTGACGCAGATAAGCTGGGGCACGAGGTGTACCGTCCCCATTCTGAGACGTGGCGGGAGGTGGTCGCCGCCTTCGGGGACGGGATTCTCCAGCCCAGCGGCGAGATTGACCGCAAGAAGCTGGGGGCTATCGTCTTCAACAATCCCGAGGCCCTGGCCAAGCTCAATGCCATCATGCACCCCAGGATGTATCGGATGGCAGGGGAGCGCATCAAGGCGCTGCAAGCCCAGGGTGCCAAGGTCATCGTCCTGGAAGCCGCTATCTTGATCGAGGCGGGTTGGACTCCCCTGGTTGATGAGGTCTGGGTCACCACGGCGCCCGAAGGGGTGGTCATCCAGCGCTTGCAGCGGCGGAACAACCTCCCAGAAGAGGCAGTCCGCGCCCGCATCCGTGCTCAGCTTTCCCAGGAGGAGCGAGCCCGCCATGCGCAGGTGACGGTCGAAAATGCCGGGGACCTGGCCCAGCTTCGCCAGACCGTGACAGAGCTCTGGGAGAACCGAATCAAAGGGAAGGTGAGGGGAGATGGCCCGCGGTAGGCAAACCCTGTTCAGGGAACTCCAAATTGAAGAGTATGTAGTTCGTGACGAGCCTTTCTATTTGCCGCTGGGAGACGAGGTCCAGCTCTTTGAGGCAGCGTACAGAGGGAAGATCCCCGTCCTCTTGAAGGGACCTACCGGGTGCGGGAAAACCCGTTTTGTGGAGCACATGGCCTACCGCTTGGGCCGTCCCCTCACCGTTGTCAAGCCTGCGGACAAGGATGGACAGGAGCCCATGCCTGCCAGCGAGCCGGTCACCCCTCGTGGCGCGCGGGGACGGAAAATCCCCCTGGTCACCATCGCATGCCATGAGGACCTGACGGCCAGCGACCTGGTAGGACGATACCTGATAGAGGGAGAAGGCACCCGCTGGGTTGACGGCCCCCTCACCAGGGCCGTGCGGTCCGGGGCCATCTGCTACCTGGACGAGATTGTGGAGGCCCGGAAGGACACCACGGTCCTTGTTCACCCGTTGACTGACCACCGTCGCATCCTGCCCATCGAAAAGCAGGGGCTGCTCCTGGAGGCCCGCGACGGGTTCCTGCTGGTCATCTCCTACAACCCGGGCTACCAGAGCGCCCTGAAGGACCTGAAGCACTCCACCCGCCAGCGCTTTGTCGCCATTGAGTTCACCTACCCGCCCAAGGAGCTGGAGGCGAAGATCGTCGAGCACGAGTCTGGGGTCTCCGCCGATGTTGCCTGGCAGCTTGCAAAGCTGGGAGAGAAGGTGCGAAACCTCAAGGAGCACGGCCTTCAAGAGGGGGTGAGCACCCGCCTGCTGATCTACGCCGGGAAGCTCATCGTCAGGGGCATCCCCGCGCGTCGGGCCTGCCAGGTGGCAGTCGTCTGGGCCCTCACCGACGACCTCCAGGTGCAGCGCAGCATTGAAGAGGTGACGTCGTCCATCTTTGAGTGACCTCAGAATGCCTGGAAGGGATGGGAACACATCTGCATGAGAGATGCGACCATTGACGGTTTACGGCGTATACTCTCGGAGCGCACGCAGCAGGTCCTCCGTGACCCCTCCCTGAAGCCCTCCGCCGTGCTCCTCTTGCTCTACCAGCGGGATGGTGAGTATCATATGCTTTTCAACAAGAGGAGTGATCGGGTGGAGTTTCACAAGGGGGAGGTCTGTTTCCCGGGCGGCGGCCAGGACCCTGGTGATGGCAGCCTGCTGGCTACGGCCCTCCGAGAGACCCAGGAGGAGATGGGGGTCGCCCCCGAGGACGTGGAACCCCTGGGGGTCCTGGACCACGTGGCCACCCGCTCCCGGTTCTTCATCCACCCCATCGTCGGTCTGATCCCATATCCATATCCCTTCAAGGTGAGCAGCGAGGAGATCGCGGAGGTTCTGGAGGTGCCGCTTTCGGCCCTCTTCGACCCGGCGACCCTCCGTGAGGAGGTCCACCTGACCCCCGATGGGACGCGGGTGGCCTTCTCCTACGCCTACCACAACCGAATCATATTTGGCGCGACCGCCCGGATCCTCACCAGCTTCCTGGAGCTCCTGGCGGAAGCCCTGGGTAAGGAGGCCCCATGGACTACAAAGAGCCTGGCCTCTTCGATGTAGAGCGCGAGCTCCAGCGGTTTCCCCAGGTGGTGTGCGAGGAGTTCCAGCGTGCCTACCGCGGGCTGGAGAACCTCCTTCCCCCGCATCAACTCCTCCAGTGGGCGCAGGGGGGGGTGTCCCTTGCGCGGCAGAGCGTCCGAGCCTGGGAGACGGCCGCTGAGTACTTTCGGGTCAGCCCCGAGGTGTTGCCCATCCTCTCGTTCACGCACTTCCTACCCTGGGCCCAGTACGGGGAGACCCTGGGCCAGGACTCCCCGAGCAACGCAACGGCCTACTTCCGGGCAAGCCCTGCCTGCGTCGGCTACCTGCGGGCGGCGCAGGTCACAAGCTGGGGCGAGCTGGGCGGACGCCTCTACAAGGGCACGTGGAAATCCAGCGCCCTGGCATCCAAGTTCTTTGATGTCAGCCCAGTCCTGGTGCGCCACCTGACGTTCCAGGAGCTGGAGCGCTTTACCGCCTTCATCAGCGTTCTGGCCGGCCGCTCCTACGACCTGGCGACGGAGTGCCTGGTGCTGGCGCAGGAGGTCTTCCCGCGCATTGGGGACAGCAAGGGCAACTTTATCTCTCTGGTCACCGCCATGGCGGACGGGAGCTGGCGCGAGGTCAAGGGCTGCTTCGAGGCTGGCGCCAAGGCCCTCCCCAGGGTTGAGAAGAGCCAGCGCGCCCGGTTTCTTACCCAGGCCGAGCGCCTGGCCCGCACCGGCCACGGCACGGTGTCCGGCTTCCTCCTGGAGGGCTCCAACGCCCTGGCCCAGATTGACTCGGCCCACCATGGCTACATCCTCTCTCTGGGGGAGGCTCTCCTCATCCTGGCTCCCGAATCCCTCCCCGAGTTCCTCCGCAGCTCGCCCCTCGTGCTCAGCCGCATCAGCCTCCAGCAGTTGGAGGTCTGGTTTACCGAGGGAGCCCGCCTCCTGCGGGAGAACCGCGACGGCGGCCTGGCCTACTTCCGGGTGGAGTCCACACGCTCGGAAGAGGTCCTGGACGCCCTCTCCTCCGCCGTGGAGCTGGGCAGAATCAAGGACCTGATGCGCATGTACTGCCGGGCCCTGGCGGGCTCCACCGTGGAGATCGCACCCACGCAAGAGCTGGTGCAGAAGGGCATTGGCTGGGTCTCCAAAGAGAAGCCCTCTACGGAGGGCAGCACGGTCTTCCTCCCCCCCGTGGTGGACCGCTACGGGGACAAGCTATCCAACTTCTCCTGGTACAAGGTGGTCTCCACCCACCAGGTGGCACACCTGGAGTTCGGCAGCTTCGACTTCCTCTTCGAGCGGCCCTCGGTGCTCTTCCGGGACCTGCGGCCCAGGCTGGCGGCAGGCCAGGTCAAGGTAGCCGCCGAGGAGCGCCTTCCCGCTGGTGGGAACGGCGCCAGCGCCGAGACGGGCTGGCTGACCGACATGCAGCGTTTCTTCAACCTCTTCGAGGACCGGCGGTTGGCGCTGGACATCTTTACCGTCGTGGAGGATGCCCGTCTGGACGGCAGGGTCAAGCGGGAGTACGCCGGTATCCGCCACCACTATGCGAGGGTGCAGCGGGCCTCCCTGGAGGAACGCCCCGAGATAGAATCGCTCCCCCTGCGGGAGGCGTTGGTGGAGTTCATGGTGCGCCTCAGCCTCCAGCAGTACAAGGGACTCCCCGCCCCTGCCCCCTTCCTGGAGGAGGCGAAGGCCATCGCCCGCGTGGCCAGGAGGGTGCTGCGCCCGGGCGCAGCCGTGGAGGACACGGCCGAGGCCACCCTCCGCATCTACGCCATCTTCTCCCAGATCCCCAACCAGGAGATCCCCGAGGAGCAGTGGGAGAGCATGGACCTCCCCGATGAGGAAGAGGAGCAGGAGGAGCCGGAGGATGCCGAGGAGATCCTGCAACAGCTCCAGGGCCGCCTGAGCAAGGAGTTCAAGCTCAGCGAAGAGGACCTGAAGAACGCCAAGCCTTACAACTCCCCCAAGGAGGTGGAGTACCGCGGCGACTTCAAGCCCGAGCTGGTTCAGCTCCTGAACAAGCTGAAGCAGACCCAGGGGCGCACCGGCCAGGCCGACGCCCAGCCCATCAGCAAGGAGCTCCTGGAGGAGATGCTGGCCCAGAGCGCCGAGCTGGAGGCGGTGCAGGGGGACATCAACACCACCGCAGGCATGTTCGCCAACAACCTGATGCGGGAGGCAGGCATTGCCCAGCCCCCGCCGACCCCCGCCTACGGCCAGGGCCCCCTGACCCACATGGATGATGAGGGGGGTCCCCTGCAGGCCACCGAGCCCAACACCTTCCTCTACGACGAGTGGGACTTCCGGGCCGACGACTACAAGCCCCGCTGGTGCATCGTCCGGGAGAAGAGCGTGGCTGAGGGGGAGATTACCTTCTACTACCAGACCCTCCAGGCCCATGCCAGCCTGGTGAATCAGATCCGCCGCCAGTTTGAGATGGTGGTGCCGGAGACCTTCCGCAAGATCAAGCGCCTCCAGGATGGGGAGGAGTTCGATCTGGACGCGGTCATCGAGGCGATGGTGGACCGCCGCATGGGCACGCCGCCCTCCGAGAAGATCTACTGGCGGCGTAACAAGGTGGAGCGGGATGTAGCCGTGGTCTTCCTCCTGGACATGAGCGCCTCCACCGCTGAGGCCATTGACGAGGCCAAGCGCACCGCCGACGACTGGGATGCCCCCGATGACCCGGTGGAGTACATGCTCTGGCTACGCTCCCGCCGTGGCGAGGGTCCGAGGCGCAGCTACAAGCGCATCATTGACCTGGAGAAGGAGAGCACGGTGCTGCTCATCCAGGCCCTGGAGACCCTGGGGGACAAGTACGGGATCTACGGCTTCTCCGGCTATGGCCGTGAGAACGTCGAGTTCTACACGGTGAAGGACCTGGAGGAGACCCTCTCCGAGCACATCAAGAAGCGCATTGACAAGATTGCGCCGCTCCATGCCACGCGCATGGGGCCGGCCATCCGCCACGTGACCACCAAGCTGGACGGAGTCGACGCCAAGACCAAGGTGCTCTTCCTCATCAGCGACGGGCGCCCCCAGGACCGGGGGTACAGCCGCGAGGGGGTAGAGAAGGAGTACGCTGTCCACGACACCCACATGGCCCTCATCGAGGCCAAGCGGAAAAACATCGTGCCCTTTTGCCTCACCGTGGATAAAGCAGGCCATGACTACCTCAAGACCATGTGAGCCGAAATGGGCTACGAGGTTCTGGCCGAGATCCAGGCCCTCCCTCAGCGCCTGCCCTACCTCTACCGGAAGCTGACTGTTTAGGGCCTCTCGGTCGTGACCCGAGGCAGGGGATACT
>JACQUN010000122.1 GCA_016210285.1 Chloroflexota bacterium | reverse complement strand
CCCAGGGAGCCCTGGGCCAGGGCCTGCTCCACCCGCTCTCGCAGGATGGTGGGCGAGGGGTTAGAGTCGGGCACGGTCTGGCCGGGGATGATGGCGAGCAGGCCACCGATATTGAGCCCGGCGCCGTGGGTCAGGACACCACGCACCAGGTCTTCCATGTTTCCAGCGAAGTCAATGGCGGTCGTGACCCCGGCCTCTGCCATCATGCGGTGTCCAATGGCACCGTCAAAGGGGCCGGAGAGGTTGACCAGATGGACATGCGTGTCAATGACACCGGGGAAGACCACCTTGCCCTGGACCGAAAGCACCTGGCTGGCGTCCGTCTCCGGTATCTCCGGCTCGACGGAGTCCACCCAGCCGCGGACGATGCCGATGTCCCTCGGCCCTTCGATCCTGTGGGCGGGGTCCACCAGCGTGCCGCCTTTCAGGACAAGGTCATACCTGGTCATGCGTCCTCCGCTTTCACGTGCTCCCGCTATCATAGCACGCCGAGCGGGTTCCGTTGGCTCACCAGAGCGGGGCGCGACACCCCGCCCCACAACCCCCGGGAAAGCTGCAAGCGGCTCTACGGCACGGCGCAGGCCAGCATCTGCTATGATGAGGGGTGAGAGATGTCCCTTGGAGCGGGTAGTTTGCCTGAAGCGCGGCATGACCTGGGGCTAACAGCCCGCCTCAATGCCAACGCTACGGGCGCGCCGGGCCAGCGCCGCTTCCGCCTGCTGGTGGAGGCCGAGCGGGGCACCGCCTGCCTGTGGCTTGAAAAGGAGCAGCTTTTCCAGCTCGCCCTGGCAATCCAGCAGCTCCTCACCTCCGCACAGCAGCGCACGGTGCAGCAACCCGCCCCAGAGTCCCTCGCTGGCGAGGGGCCCTCCTTCGACTTCAAGGTTGAGCGGCTGGCGCTGGGGCATGACGAGGAACGGGACCTTTTCCTGCTGGTAGCCTACGAGGCTGCCACGAGGAGAGCCAGCCGCCCCATTTTGGGGCTGTGGGCGACGCGCCAGCAGCTCCATTCCCTGGCGGAGGAGGCTCTTGAGGTCTGCGCCGCGGGCCGCCCGCTCTGCCAGCTCTGCGGAGGCCCTATCGGCCCCGGCCCCCATATCTGCCCGCGCAGCAATGGGCACGCCGCGCTCTGAGAGCGGTCCCAGCCCCCCCGCCTCACCACAGCCCGAAGGTCACTGCTCAGAAAATGCCCGCTCGTCCTGAGCTTGTCGAAGGATGAGCGGCACAAACCCGCTCATGGTTCGACTAGCTCACCACGAGCGGGCGCAAGGGCATTTTCATGCGGGGGTGGCGAAGCAGAGCTTCATGAAGAACTGAGCCGACACTACCACACTGAGCACGGCCCCAGGGGCGGTCCCTCTGGGCCCTTCTGCCCTGAGCGGGCCTCAGAGCAGGCTCCGCAAAAAACCTCTCAGGGGACTCTTCGGTCGCTGCGCCGCCTGGGTCGGAAGCCTCGCCCCCACGGCGACACTGGGACTCCTGGCCTTGGGGCCAGCAAGAGCGCCATGTCTTCCCGGAGGGTTGCCGGCGCTAGAAGCGGTCAGAGAGATGGGGGTCGGCTGACCAGCGCCAGTGCACGACCAGGTTCCCAAGGATGGCGCCAGCCGCTGCGCCCAGAGGCTGAGCAAAGACAAAGGGGTATTGCCCAAAGCCGAAGTAGAAGGCAGGCGCGGCAGCGGCCGCCGCCCCCAGCAGGGCTCCAATGCCTGCCCAGTTCAGCATCTCCAGGTTGCGGGCCGCCCGGATCAGGCTCCGCTCTGACCGCTGGCCCCAGCTTTCCCACGTCCACTCCTCGCGCCGCTCCAGCCGTCGTGGCCGGACCTCACTCCCTATCTCACCACGGCGCACGTTGGCAAGGCCAGGGGTCGCCTCGCGGGAACGGCGGGCTTCAGAGGATGGGGCTTCTCGTGACGGCGCAGCAGGTGCGGGGCCAGCAAAGGGTCCTGGCGCGGTCATAGCGGCGGCTCGGGATTGCATAGCAGACCTCCTGATCTACTCCATACTGGCGCCACCTGGGGATTCCCGGTGGCGGCTTTCCTGCAGCGCATGCGCTGCGGTGACGCACACAGTCTAAGGACATTTTGATACAACTTTCAAGCCTTTTTTGGGGACTTTTCTTGCACTTCTCTGAGCACACCCCGTTGGCAGGCGCTGCCCTCTGCCGCCTTCCTATCACAGATAGGGCGGTGGACTCCGCCTCCCGTCGCAGCAGGGCGGCGACCTCTTTCGCCCCAGGCAACGGTAGGGACGAGAGGGAAAGTGGGCAAAAAAGTCGGGAAAAGGGGCCTAAACCTCTTGACAACGGGGGTAGCTAGGCTTTAGTTTCTATCTGGCAAAGCTACAGAAAGGAGGCAGATCATATGGATGCCTATTGCTTCAAGTGCCGGACCAAGCGGGACATCCGCAGCCCCGTCCAGGTCAAGCTGAAGAATGGCCGACCTGCGACCCAAGGGGTCTGTCCCGTTTGCGGCACCAAGGTCTTCCGCATCGGGAAGGGATAGCTGCTACCGCGTCCCTGGGGACGCCTCGGGCGAGGCCACGCGCCCGGGGCGTCCCTCCAGGGGCACCTTCAGGCGACGAAGCAGGGCCCTGGGATTGGTCTGAAGGACTTGGGTGGCCTGGCCCGAAGGCAGGCCAGCGCCCCTGACAACCTGCCTCGCTAGCCTCGAGGTCAGGAGATCCTGGGGCTCGTGGGCGTCGGAGTCCAGGATGAGTTGGGCGCCGGCGGAGGCAGCAACCCTGGCGACGTGGCCGTTGGTCAGGGAGTGCCCTCGCCTGGCCGAGAGCTCCAGGAAAATGCCGTGCTCCAGAGCAAGCTTTGCCTCTTCCCTCCGTAGAATGCCCGGGTGGGCCAGGATGTCCACGTAGGATGACTGCACGGCTGCCAGGTTCGTGCCCTCCTCCACCGGCTCCACAATCGTCTCGCCATGCACCACAACAATCCTCGCCCCCAACTCTTTTGCCCTCCGAGCCGCCTCATTGATCCTGCTCTTTGGCACGTGGGTCAGCTCCACGCCGGGAATGGCCAGGATGTCCATCTCCCGGGAGGCCAGCTCGCACTCCTTCACCAGCACCTGGAGGATGCGCTCCTGGTCCCACATCCCCGCGTGGTCGGTGACAGCAATGACCTGGTAGCCGTTCACCTTTGCCCGGCGGATGAGCTCCACCGGGGAGAGCGAGCCATCGCTGAGGAAGGTGTGGGTGTGGAAATCGAAGACCATGAGCGCCTCCTGGGCCTTCTGCCCACCTGGCGAGCATCCATCCCTCGCCTGCTGGGCACTGTGACCGAACGAACCAGAATAGCATGCCCCCTCCTGGGGAACAAGGCGTGCATCTGCCCATCACCCCGATGAGGCCGTGGGGAACCCATCCCAGGTAAGCTTGAGCCAAGGCGATAGGGAGGGTATAGTAATGGAAAGGCTGGATGCCGAGAGGCGAGCAGGAGAATCATGGCGACACGCTACTTCACCGTGGAGGAGGCCAACAGCCTGCTGTCATGGCTGAGAGGGGTTCTTGAGGCCACGGGACCCCTGCGCCATGAGATTTCGAGCCTGGAGGAACAGATGGTCTCCCTGGTGCGCCAGGGACGCACCAACGGCTCTACCGGCATCGAGGGGGAGCTTTCCCAGAAGCGGCAGGCCCTGGACGCCCTCTCCAAAGAAATGAACCGCCACGTGGAGGCGATAGCCGCCAGGGGGATTGTCGTACGGGATGTGGGAAAGGGCCTGGTGGACTTCCCCTCCGTCCAGGGAGGCCGGGAGGTCCACCTGTGCTGGCTGCTGGGCGAGGCTGAGATCTCCTACTGGCACGAGACCAACGCCGGGTTCGCCGGGCGCCAACCCTTATGAGTCAGCGGAGTCCCGCGCGCCAGACGCCCACCGGCGATGGAAGGGAGCCGCTCCCTCGGCCAAGGGCAGCACCTCCATGAGGGTGCAACAACCCGCTGCATCCTGGCTGACGGCCCGGGTCCGGGCCGTCCTGCTGGTCGCGGCGCTGGCGCTGGGCTGGGCAGCCATCTACGCGGACCGCACCCTGCTGTACCCCCTCCTGCCCCTCATCGGCAGCGAGTTCCACCTCACGGGGACACAGCAAGGCGCCATTGCCAGCACCTACTTCCTGACCTACCTCGCCCTTCAGATCCCCTCGGGTATCCTGGGAGACCGTTTCGGGCTGAAGCGGGTGCTGATCCCCATGTACCTCATCGCCGGCGTGGGCCTGCTGGCAGTGGGACTCCTTTCCTTCCACTATGGGTTGCTCCTGGCCTTTATCGCGCTCCACGGGTTTGGAGGAGGTGCCTACTACTCCTGCTCCTACGGCCTTACGGTCGGCAGTGTCCCGCAGGAGAGACGGGGGCTGAGCTCCGCAGTGCTCACCAGCGGCGCGGGACTGGGCGTGGCCCTGGGGCTTTCCATTGCTGGGGTGCTGTACGGCGTGTCGGGGTCCTGGCGGCTCCCCTTCACCCTCATGGGCATGGTCACCCTCCTCCTGGTGCCGGTCTTCTGGGCGCTTCTGAAGGGCTCCACGCAAGTCCCGCAGCCACTGGGCGGCTTCAGGCGGGCCTTGGGTAGCTGGCGTTTCCTGGCCATCAACCTCGCCTTCTTCTTCGTGCTCTACGCCCACTGGGTGGTGCTGACCTGGGGCCCCAGCTTCCTGTTCCGAGAGAAGGGAGTGAGCCTGAACCAGGCGGGCCTGTTCACCGCGGTGGTGGCCTTCCCCATGATGCTGGGCGCCCTCCTCTGGGGCCGCCTCTCCGACCAGGTGAGCAAGAAGCGGGTGGTCCTCGTTGTAGTCCCCCTCAGCGCCCTGGCTATCCTGGGCGTGGCGTCCTTCCAGGGGGTCGGCCTGCTCCTGTCAGGGCTGGCGTTCTACGGGTTCACCGGAGCGCTGTCCCTCAACCCCCTGTTTGTGGCCTGGACGGGAAGCCACGCCCTGGCTTCAGGGAAGGTGGGCCTGGGCACAGCCATCGGGGTGCTGAACACCTTTGCCATGGGAAGCTCCCTGGTCGCCCCGGTGGTGAGCGGGTGGGTGCTG
The DNA here is from genome assembly GCA_016210285.1 of Chloroflexota bacterium. The sequence continues at coordinate 6,158 of JACQUN010000122.1, read as the reverse complement.
GACGTCACAGGCTCATTGCGGTGGGCCTTCTACCTGGCGGCTCTGCTGAGCCTGGTGGGGATGGCTTTCGCGCTGGCAGCACGAGAGCGGTAGGGGAGCGCCGGTCAACTCCTGAAGACGTCCCGCTGTCCGCGCGGGGAGACAGCCCCCTTGGAGCCTGGGGTCTACCGCCACGGCTCGGAATGAGCAGGACAGGAGAGCAGAACCAGGGGACCAAGCACAGCGCCTGCTGGCAAAGGCAGGTCTGGCCTCTACCGCGGGCCCCGAACAGGGGCTGTGGGGGTGAGGGTTGGGGTTGTTGCCCGCTTGGGCGCCTCGGGCTTCTCGGCAGGGTCACGCTTCAGCAGCTTTACCACCGGCTTGAAGTTGACTCGAGCGCCGGCAACCACCACCGACTTGTCGGCGTCGAAGTCCAGGGTAAGGACGGTGGTCTTTCCAGCGGCCACCGTAAAGGTCCCCACCACCCTCAGCTTCTCGCTGGGGACCTCCGCCTCTCTCTCCTGGCCCCGAAGGGTTATCGCCACCCTGGTGATGGCGAGGCGGACCTGCGAGTAGGAGCCTTCAGGTAGCTTGCTGGTGCCCAGCACCTCTTCCATCCCACTGACCGCCACCAGGTCAAAGGCGAGAGGGCTCTCCAGAATGGTCGCCCACCCTGCTTCTCCGTCGGCACCGGCGCGCTGGACCTCGATCTTGGAGGCGTAGACCATCACCTTGGTGACCCCTTCCGGAGGGGCATCGGTGACGCGCACCTCCACGGTGCCGGGCGCTGGGGCGGGGGTTGCAGCAGGCACCCCAGGCCTGGTTGGGGAGGGCGTTGCGGCCTTTACCTCCTGACCAGGGCTGGCGGCCCCAGGGGCAGCGCCACCAGCCGCAGGTACCTGGGCCGCAGGAGCACCACCTCCAGGGGCCGGGCTGGGCGTCACCTGCCCCCGGGCGCAAGCCACTACCAGGAGCATCAACGCGGTGTACGCCAGGACTCTCATGCCGCCAATTCTATCGCCCATCCTTCCTGCTTGTCAAACCTGCCTCCAGCAAGGACCGGGCCAGCACAGCTTGCCAGCCTTCCGGGCGCCTCGTGCCGGGCTCCGGCAACCCGGTTTGGCAGGGCCCATCCTGCCTCGCTGGTTAGGGCACCCACCCTTCTTCCCGCAGGCGCCGCAGGGCCTGTTGGATTACATCCGCTCTGAAGCCGCGCCTCCGCAGCGCAGCCCACAGCCTGCGACGGGAGGTCTGTGGGTCAGCACTGCGGAGCCGCCGTGCGACTGGCAGGGCTGCCCGGTAGGCGGCTTCAGCATCATCCAGGGACGAAACGGCCTCCTCCGCTGCCTCGCGCCCGACGCCCTTCTGAAGCAGCTCCCGTTTCACAACGACAGCCGCCCTGGGCCTGGAGGCGCGCCGGCTCTCCGCCCATGCCTTGGCAAAGGCTGCATCGTCCAGGTAGCCCAGGTCTCGCAGGCGGCCCACCACCTCCTGCACGAGCCCGGGCTCAAAGCGCCTGGCCAGGCCAGCGCGCAGCTCCGCCTCGCTGCGAGGGCGGTAAGTAAGCATGCGCTGGGCCACCTGGAGGGCCTTGCGCATGGCCTCCGGTTCATCCACGCACACCGCCTCGCTTCACACCACACCCTCCCTACGCATGGCCTCCACCTCCTGGGGAGAGAGGCCCAGAAAGCGGGAGAGGACCTCTTCCGTGTGCTCCCCAAGGTCGGGGGGCTGCTGGCGCACGCCGCCGGGCGTACGGGAGTGCTTGATAGGAGTGTTGACATACCGCCACGTGCCCAGGCGCTTGTGGGGCAGCTCCACAAACATCCGCCGATAGAGCACCTGGGGGTCGGATGCCACCTGGTCAACGGAGCTGACCGGCCCGCAGGGGATGCCCTGGGGCAGCAGCTCGCCCAGCCACTCCATGGTGGTTCGCTGCCGCATCGCCTCCCTGATGATAGGCTCCAGGATGTCCACATGCTGGGTGCGCGACCAGGAGGTCTGGAAGCGGGGGTCGTCTATGAGCTCCACGCGCCCAATGGCAGCGCAGAAGAGGGGCCAGTGGGTGGGATTGCCCCCGAAGATAGCAACCACCATCCACCCGTCCCTGGTAGGGAAGGCCTGGAACGGGGTGGCGGCAGGGTGGCGGGTGCCCAGCGCCCTGGGGACCTCCCCCGTGGCGAAGTAGCGGGCGAAGGCGTTCTCCAGCACGGCCACCTGGCTGTCCAGCATGCTGAGATCGAGCATCTGGCCCCGCCCGCTACGGTTCCGCTCGTAGAGGGCGGAGCAGATGCCGATCGCGGCGAACAACCCCGCAGTGATGTCCCCCATGGAGGTCCCAGGCCGCACGGGAGGGCCGCCAGGCTCGCCGGTGATGCTCATGACCCCGCCCATGGCCTGGACGATGATGTCCAGGGCGGGCCGGTCTGCGTAGGGGCCGGTCTGCCCAAAGCCGGAGATAGCGCAGTAGATCAGCGCCGCATTCACGCCGCTCAAGACCTCATAGTCCAGGCCCAGCCGCTTCATGGTGCCAGGCGTGAAGTTCTCCACCACCACATCGGCCTTCTTCACCAGGCCCAGGAACAGCTCCCTGCCGCGGGGCACGCCCAGGTTCAGCGTAACGCTCTTCTTGTTTCGATTGATGCTCATGAAGTAGGCGCTGTCGCCGTCCACAAAGGGGCCCGTCCCTCGTGCTCCATCACCCACCCCCGGCCGCTCCACTTTGATGACCTCGGCCCCCAGGTCACCGAGGATCATGGTGCAGAAGGGGCCGGAGAGGATCCAGCTCAGGTCCAGAACGAGGACACCTTCAAGCGGGGCTGCCACAGCACGCTACCTCACCCTTCTCTTTGCTCCTGCGCCATTCTATTCCCACCTGCCCCGACGCTTCAAGCCGCTGCGCGCCCGGCGGCTCCCTGGGGAAAACAGAAAGCTGCAAGCGATGATGCGCCCGCAGCTTCGTGGCTCTGACATCCTCTTTTCGGAAGCCAGGAGGCAGCCCTGGGGGGCCACACGTCCAAGTGGGAGCAGCCCCGCCTAGCTCTTCCCTTCCCGGGCCTGCTTCTCCGCGTAGGGGTAGAGACCCCCGGCCTCCAGCATCTGCAGGATGAAGTCGGGAAAGGGCGGAAACTGCATCTGGGCCCCGGTGGTCAGGTTCCTGACCGCGCCGCTCTCCAGGTCCACCTCCAGCTCGTCCCCTTGCCGCACCATCCCCCTGATCCCCCGGCACTCCACAACGGGGAACCCATCATCGAGGGAGTTCCGCAGGAAGTTGGCCGCCGCAGATTCGCAAAGCACCGCGGCAACACCTGCACCCCGCAGCGCCTTTGTAGCGAAGGCGAACATATGGGGGTCGGCTGGCATGCCGTCCAGGCAGGCCGCACTGTACCCAGCGCCCTCGCCAGCCACAACCAGGTCCCCCTGGCGCACCTTCCGGGGGAAGTCCGGGTCCACCCGGACAAGGCATTGCCTGCCCAGCTCCTCTTCGCTAGGGAATATCCCCTTCTCCACCTGCTCCTGCAGCGCATGGAGGTCGCAGATGTCCCAGTCCACATCCAGGCTATCCCCGAAGACCCATGCCCTTCCCCTGAGCTTTCTGGCGGTCGCCATACCCTCCCCCTGCTAGCATCGGCGGGAACAACACGAGAGCGTCAAGAGAACTCACGCGGCGCACAACACCCCCCGCGAGGCTCCCTCCCCTCGCAAAGACACAACCAACCATCTCCTCCCCTCCGGGGAGGGCCCTGTGGGCAGCCCCGAAGGGGAGGAGACAGGCAAAGCTAGCTTTGATGCCCGACCTGGGCTAGCAACAGGCTAGCGAATCTTGCCGGCCTTGACCTGCTGCGCCAGGTGGGGATAGAGCCCGCCGGCGTCCAGCATCTCCAGCAAGAAGTCAGGGTACGGCCTGAACTTCAGCTCCGCCCCTGATCGCAAGTTCTTCACATACCCCTTGGCCAGGTCCAGCTCCAGGGGGTCTCCCTGCTTCACGATCTCATTGATCCCAGGAATCTCCACTATCGCCAGCCCGTGCTCAATGGAGTTCCGCAGGAAGTTAGCGTTGGTGCTCTCGCACACCACTGCACCCACCCCCGCACCCTTGATGGACATGCAGGCGTGGTCGTGGTCGTGGCCGTAGCCCATGTTCTCCCCGGCCACGATAAAGTCCCCCTTCTGCACCTTCTTGGGGAAGTCGGGGTCCACCTTGGTCATGCAGTACTTGCCCAGCTCCTCGTAGGTGACGGGGGTCCCTCTCTCCCGCAGGATCCGCAGCGTCTCAAAGGGGCAGATCTCCCAGTCCACATCCAGGATGCCCTCAAAGACCCACGCCTTTCCGCCATACTGCTTCGGCATTGTCGCTCCTCCCTCCTTTAGATTGCTTTGTGGCCCTACAGGTACTTCCTTGGGTCGGTGATGCGCCCCTCGATGCAGGAGGCCGCCACCGTGGCCGGGTTCCCCAGGTAGATCTCCGCATCACTGCTCCCCATGCGCCCAGGGTAGTTGCAGGTCCCGGTGGCGATGCATGCATCCCCCGCCGCCAGGGGCGTGTTGGCCCCATAGCACATGCCGCACGCCGGGGACGGCACCACTACCCCGGCGTCCAGGAAGGTCTCGATGAGCCCCTCTTTCAGGGCCTGCTTGTAGATGGCGACCGAGCCTGGGGTGACGTTCAGGATGACCTCCGGGTGGAGCTTCCGCCCCTTCAGCACCTGGGCGGCCAGCCGCAGGTCTTCCAGGCGGCCATTGGCGCACGTGCCAATGAACCCCCGGTTGAGCCGGGTTCCCGCCAACTCCATCACCGGCTTGACGATGTACCGCTTGGGCGGCGGCACCACCTGGGGCACCAGGTTGGACACGTCGAACTCGTACACCCTGACATACTTGGCATCCGGGTCGCTCACCAGCGCCTCGAACGGTTCCTTGTTCCGTGCCCTCACGTACTCGGTGGTCTTCTGGTCGGGGTTGATGATGCCCGTCCAGGCCCCGCAGAAGAGGGCCAGGTCGGTGAGCGTGAAGCGCCCATCCATGCCCAGCCCGTCAATGAATGGCCCCGTCCACTCCTGAACCATGCCCACTGCGCCCGAGGGGCCGATCTGGCCCAGGGTGTACTCAAAGACGTCTCTGGCGTACACGCCCTTGGGCAGCTTGCCCTTGATGACCATCTTGACCGACTCAGGCACCCGAATCCAGGTCTTGCCCGTCATCAGGTAGGCCCCGGAGCCGTAGGAGAGGGTGATGGCGAAGGCGCCCAGGGCCCCCAGAGCCGTGCTGTGGCCGTTCACCACCTGGAAGAAGCACTCCCCGGGCAGCGCCCAGGCGTGGTCGCCCGCCACCACGTGCTCCACCCCCTGGCGACCCAGGTCGTAGATATGGTCCTCCGGCACCCCCTGCTCCTTGGCCCACGCCCGCACGCGGTTCCGGCCCTCGCCGGCGCCGTGGGAGGCGGTGGAGCCCGTGTGGCCGTCCACGACGTTGATCATCATGGGGTTGAAGACCTTGACACCCCACTCTTTCATCCGGTCGGAGCCCCGCCCCAGCCCGCCACCCATGGTCACGGGACACCTGCTGCGAACCTCTATGTAGTCCCCTGGCGACACCTCCTTCCGGTCAGAAGACCTCGCCAGGATCTTCTCTGTAACGGTCTTCCCCATATCAACCCTCCCCCCTTGGGTCGAATGTTCCTCCTTGCGTCCTGCTACAGGTACTTCCTGGGGTCCGCGACGCGCCCCTCGATGCAGGAGGCCGCCACCGTGGCCGGGTTCCCCAGGTAGATCTCCGCATCCTTGCTCCCCATACGGCCAGGGTAGTTGCAGGTCCCGGTGGCGATGCAGACATCCCCCGCCGCCAGGGGCGTGTTGGCGCCCCAGCACATGCCGCAACAGGGCGAGGGCACCACACATCCGGCGTCCAGGAAGGTCTCGATGAACCCCTCTTTCATGGCCTGCTTATAGATGGCGACCGTCCCTGGGGTGATGTTCAGGATGACCTCCGGATGGAGCTTCCGCCCCTTCAGCACCTGGGCGGCCAGCCGCAGGTCCTCCAGCCGGCTGTTGGCGCAGGAGCCGATGAACCCCCGGTTGAGCCGGGTTCCCGCCAGCTCCATCACCGGCTTGACGATGTACCGCTTGGGCGGCGGCACCACCTGGGGCACCAGGTTGGACACGTCGAACTCGTACACCCTG
>JACQUN010000121.1 GCA_016210285.1 Chloroflexota bacterium | reverse complement strand
TACATCCAGTACCCTCCCAGCGCCAGGACCATACGGGAGACCCTGAAGGAGGTGAAGCGCTGCACCAGCAAGGGGGTCGTCATCAACACCTTCATGCTGGACCGCAACTCCTACCTGGTGGAGTTTGTGGACCAGCTCACCCGCATCAATCGGGGGCGGGTCTTCTACACCAGCCCCGACCGTCTGGGCCACTACATCCTGGTGGACTACTTCACCAGCCGCCGCCGTATCCTCGCCTGAGCCCCCACCCCTGAAAGATACGGAAGCAGCGAAGCGGTGGCGGATTGCGAAATGCCCCTCCCTCCCCTTCCTCAGAGCGTCCTGGCGCCAGGGAAGCTGAACCCGTTTCCTGCTACGTAGCTTCATTGACACCCCAGAAGCAGCGGCCTACAATGCTTTTCGGAAGGGCGAGGTGAAAACCTTGGAGCAGCAGCAGGCCAGTACGCTGGCCGAGGCCATGAGTCGCTACCTTCAGAAGCTGGGCGCTGCGGAGCAAGCCGGGGCGCAGCAGGCGCTTTCCAGGTTTGTGCGCTGGTGCGGGCGTGAGCGGCGCTTCCACGAGCTCACTCCCTCGGAGATCAAGGAGTACGCTGACCAGATGGCAGGGGAACCAGAGGGCCATGTGGCAGTCCTGCGCGCCTTCCTTGCCTTTGCCAAGGGGCAGGGCCTTGTCCAGAGCAACCTGGCTACCCACCTCAAGGTGCGCCGTGGCCCCAAACGTATAGCCACCCCTCAAGCGGGCAAGGAGCTCAAGGCGGTGCAACTCACTAGCGAGGGCTACGCCCAGCTCCAGACCCGCCTGGAGTGGCTGCGGAGCGAGATGGTGCGGATGGCGGAGGAGATCCGAAAGGCGGCCGCGGACAAGGATGTGCGGGAGAACGCCCCGCTGGAGACAGCTCGCGAGTACCAGGGGCAGGTTGCCTCCCGGATTCGGGAGCTGGAAGAGACGCTCAAGCTGGCCGTAGCCATGCAGAACGGCTCCACCCAGGCAAGCCAGGGGCCTGTACAGGCGGGGAGCCGGGTGACCCTGATGAACCTGGCGGACCAGCGGCAGTTCACCTACGTGCTGGTGGACCCACGGGAGGCCAGTCCCCTGGACGGCAGGATCTCCACGGCATCCCCCGTGGGCCAGGCCCTCCTGGAGAAGCGTGAGGGGGACGAGGTCCAGGTCGCCGCGCCGCGCGGCACTGTGCGTCTCCGCATCCTCAAGGTGGAGTAGGCATCCTGAGCATCAGGAGCGTTGCCCGGAGGGTTCCGGCGGTGCTTGCGTGAGAGCACTCCCGGATGGCTTCCTCTCTGCCCTCAGGGCCATCCCCATGGGCATTCCCCTGCTCACCCCTTCCACCCGCTGCTTGTCCGAAGCCTGCCCATCTGCTAATCTACCCCTCTGTCATCCAGGAGGTGGAACATCTGGCGGATTTTCCTTGCACTAGGGACAGCCATCGCCGCTGCCATGCCGGCGGGGGTGCTTCGGCTGATCTCGGAAACGCTTGGCCTTCATCTCGTAGGGCCGGAGTTTGGGGCCCTGATATTTGGGGTCGGGATCGTGGCGTCGGCGTTCCTGCTGACCTGGGCCTCCGAGGTGGCGGAGCTGGACATCTCCCAGGCCCTGGCCCTGGCCTTTGTGGCCCTCATTGCAGTCCTTCCCGAGTACGCCGTGGACCTCTACTTTGCCTGGCAGGCGGGAGCAGACCCCGCGGGCCCCTATGTGCACTACGCCACAGCCAACATGACGGGGGCCAACCGCCTCCTGGTGGGCCTGGCCTGGCCCCTGGTCGGGTTCCTCTTCTGGTTCCGCAGTCGGCAGCCGCTCCGACGCCCCCCGGTGATACATCTCTCCCCTGGCCTCTCCCTGGAGCTGGTCTTCATGGGCCTGGCGACCCTCTACGCCTTCACCATCCCCTTCAAAGGGGGGATCGCCCTCTGGGACAGCGTTGTCCTGGTAGGGCTCTTCGCCGCCTACATCTGGCTCCTGCGCAGGGCGGAGCACGTGGAGCCGGAGCTGGTGGGGCCTCCCAGACTCATCGCCCAACTCCGCCCCGGACTGCGCCGGCTGGTGGTCGCCGCCATGTACCTCTTCGCTGCTGGGGTCATCTTTGCCGCGGCGGAGCCCTTTGCGGAGTCCCTCCTGGATGTCGGCAAGGAGATCGGCGTCGACGAGTTCATCATAGTCCAGTGGGTCGCTCCCCTGGCCTCAGAGGCCCCGGAGATCCTGGTGGCCGCCATCTTTACGCTGCGAGGCCAGGCCGGAGCAGCCATGGCTGCCCTCATCTCCGCCAAGGTGAACCAGTGGACCCTCCTGGTGGGCACCCTCCCCATCGCCTACATCGTCTCCCTGGGTCACTTCAGCCTGGCGGGCATCCCCCTGGACCCCCGCCAGATGGAGGAGATCTGGCTTACTGCGGCCCAGTCCTTCCTCGCAGTGTGCATCCTGGCCACCCTGCGGTTCACCCTCCCTGGGGCGGCAACGCTCTTTGTGCTGTGGGCAACCCAGCTAGGTTTCACGAGCACCGTCGCCAGATACATCTACACCTTCCTCTACCTTGGGATTGCCCTTGGGCTGCTGGCCTTCCGACGCGGCCAGGCCCGCGCCCTCCTGCGGTTGTGGCCGGAGATGGTGAGCACCGTGCGCGCCAACGCCAGGGGAGGGCAGCACAAGTAGCGCATCCTCCTGGAACAAACACGCCGAAAGTCCCGCCTGGACTCGGCTTTGGTGCGTTGGCAGAACCTCTCCTATCGCTATCTTGAGCAATCATTGCCAAGATACCCCCGTCCCAGGGAAGCCGGCTTACCCCAACTGCCTGCCGAGGGCCTCGGGATCGGTGACAGGGAGCTGGCAGGCGTAGCTCTGACAGACGTAGGCCGTCGCCTTGCTGTCCACCATGCCCTTGCCCTCCAGAAGAGGAATGCCTGCGGCGGCATCGGGCTCCCGGGGGTCGTAGCCTGCCACCACCCGGTTGGGCAGGAACTGCTCGTTCACGACGCTGAGCAGGGCATCCCGGGCAGGGTCATCCCCTCGACCCACGATGGCAATCTCTTTGGGGGTGGACAGGTAGAAGTCCAGGGCGCACAGCCAGTGCCCTGCGCCCGAGGGGAAGCGCACCATGACGTCCTGCACGTTGCGGAGAGCCGCCGCCGCCCTGGCCGAGTAAGAGCTGGCGCCGGTGAGGAGCGCCAGGCGCAGGAGGAGATCAGCAGCAACCGAGCTCCCGCAGGGCATGGCGTTGTCCAGCATCTCCCTGGGCCGTACCACCAGGGTCTCGTGGTCGCGCCCCGTGTCGTAGAAGCCAGCCACCCCGTCATCCCAGAAGAGGTCCAGCATGGCGTCGGCCAGGGAGCGGGCGTCCTCCAGCCAGCGACGGTGGAAGGTGGCCTCGTAGAGGGCCAGGAGGCCATCCGCCAGGAAGGCGTGGTCCTCCAGGTAGCCCTTGTGGGAGGCCACGCCGTCTTTCCAGGACCGGAGCAGCCGCCCATCGCGACGCAGGTGAGCCAGCAGGAAGGCGGCGTTGCCCTGGGCCGCAGCGAGGTAGTCCTGGCGGCCCAGGGCTGCGGCAGCCTCCGCAAAGGTGCGCAGCATGAGGCCATTCCACGCGGTCAGGACCTTCTCGTCCCGGCCTGGCGGGACCCGCTGGGAGCGGACCTCCAGGAGCCTCTGCCGGCCACGGGTGATGCTTTCCCCCAGAGCCTGTGGTTCTACCCCCTGCTCATGGGCAACCATAGGCAGGGGCTTGGGCACCCACAGGATGTTGCGTCCCTGGTAGTTGCCCTCTTCAGTTACGCCAAGAAAGGCGCAGAACAGCGTCCCGTCCCCTGGGCCAAGGGCCTCCTCGATCTCCTTGGGGGTCCAGACGTAGGACTTGCCCTCCTCTCCATCGCTATCAGCATCCTGGGAGGAGTAGAAGCCCCCTTGTGGGCTGGTCATCTCCCGCAGCACATAGTCCAGGGTCTCCTGGGCTATCCTTCCATAGAGGGCCTCGCCGGTGAGCTGGTAGGCGTGGAGGTACAGGCGCGCCAGGAGGGCGTTGTCACCGAGCATCTTCTCAAAGTGGGGGACCAGCCAGTAGGTATCGGTGGAGTAGCGGTGGAACCCGCCGCCAACCTGGTCGTAGAGCCCGCCGCGGGCCATGCGCTCCAGGGTCATCTGCGCCATCTGGAGGGGCTGCTCGTCTCCGGAGCGGAGGTGGTAGCGCAACAGGAACTCGTAGAGCATGGGCTGAGGGAACTTGGGCGCGGCGCCGATGCCCCCGTGGGTGGCATCAAACATGGATGACATGCCCCCGAAAGCGCGCCCGAAGATGTCCTGAGAGAGGGGTTCCAGCCCACCCCTGGGGGTCTGGGCTGCGTGCTGGATGTGCTGCAGCAGTTGCTCGGCAGACGCCAGCAGGTCAGCGCGGCGGGTGCGATAGGTCTCGGCCACGGCCTGGAGGACCCTGGGGAAGCCGGGCACCTGGCCCCGGTCCTCAGGCGGATAGTAGGTGCCCCCAAAGAAGGGCTTGCCGTCTGGGGTGAGGAAGACGGTCAACGGCCACCCCCCCTGGCCCAGCATGGCCTGCACCGCCGCCATGTAGACGGCGTCCACGTCGGGGCGCTCCTCCCGGTCCACCTTGACGCTGATGAAGCGTTCGTTCATCAGGCGGGCTATCTCGGGGTTCTCACAGCTCTCGTGCGCCATGACATGGCACCAGTGGCAGGCGGAGTAGCCGATGCTCAGGAGGATGGGCTTGTCCTCCTCTTTGGCGCGGCGCATGGCCTCCTCGCCCCAGGGATACCAGTCCACGGGGTTTTCCGCGTGCTGCCGGAGGTAGGGGCTGGTCTCGTGGATGAGCCGGTTGGGCATGGCGGACGCCTTTCTAGGGGGGACGTCTGGGGGACCTTTCTCACGAGAAACGTGCCACCAGACCCTTTCCAAAGAGCTTCTATACCGGCGGCCTCTTCTTGTGCCAGTCGGTGGCCTGCTGGTAGGTGTAGGCGATGCGCAGGATGGTCTCCTCGCTCAGGGCCTTCCCCATGAGCTGCATCCCGATGGGCAGCCTCTCGTGGAAGCCGCAGGGGATGGAGATGCACGGGATGCCCGCGATGTTCACCGGGATGGTGCAGATGTCGCTCTTGTACATGGCCACGGGATCCGCCGTCTTCTCGCCCAGCTTGAAGGGCAGGGTGGGTGAGGTGGGGGTAATGAGGGCGTCGTACCGCTCAAAGGCCGCCTCAAACTCCTGCCGGATGAGGGTGCGGACCTTCAGGGCCTTCAGGTAGTAGGCATCGTAGTAGCCGGCGGAGAGGGCGTAGGTGCCCAGCATGATGCGGCGCTTCACCTCCGGCCCGAACCCCAGCCC
>JACQUN010000137.1 GCA_016210285.1 Chloroflexota bacterium | reverse complement strand
GCGCTCCTCCGTCACATCCCGCAGCAGCACCTGGACCACCGACTTCCCCTCTCCGTCGCTGATCCGCGTCACCGTCGGCTCCAGGTACACCTCCCCTCCCCCCGGCTGCTTCACCCGAGATACCGCGCAGCACGTTCCCCCCTCAGGGGAACCCGCTACCCCCAACACCTCCCTGGCACATCCCTCCCCAACCAGCGCCGCTACCTGCTCCCCCCTCAGCACTCCAGGCTCCCGCTGGAACAGCTCCCCCGCCGCGGGATTTGCCTCCAGCACCACCCCACCAGAGTCCAGCACCAGCACGGCCCCAGGGCTGCTCTCAAACAACCCCCGGTATCTCGACTCCGACGCTCGCAGCGCCATCCCCGCCGCCTCCGCATGCCGCCGCGCCGCCCTCTCCCGCTCCACCCGCTGCCCCACAAACACCCCAATCGCGTCCACCGCCCCTACCTGGAACAGGCACCCCACCCGGTCCCACCCCTGATGAAACAGCACCCAGTTGGGCACCGTCAGCACCGTGCACCACACCGCCGTGGCCACTGCCCCCGCAAACCCAAAGTTCAGCGCCGCGTACACCACCGGGATGAAGAACAGCGCGCTGGGCACAAAGTACAGCGGCTGGAACCCTCCCCCTTCCCCCAGCACCTCCAAGGCCTCCGCCAGGGTGTGGATCCCCGCCACCAGCACCACCAGCCCCTGCACCGCCCAGAACCGCCAGTCCTCAAATCGTGGCCGGTACGGGCCCAGCCACCGCCTCCACTGCCCCGCCCCCATCGCCCACGCACGCCCTGCGGGGATTCCCACGGCGCTGGCAATTCCCTCCCTCACGCCTGCTTCTCCTCCTCCAGCGTCACCCAGTGCCGCGACGCCGCATACAGCACCGCCTCGATCCGCGACGACACCCCCAGCTTCGCCAGGATGCTGTTGAAGTGCCCCTCTACCGTCCTCACGCTCAGCGACAGCCGCTCCGCTATCACCTTGTTCCTCAGCCCCCGCGCCGCCAGCTCCAGCACCTCCCGCTCCCGCACACTCAGCGCCTCCGGCGCCTCCCGCTCCACCGCCACCCCACGCCGCCCCCACAGCCGCGCCACCTTCGCCGCTATCGCCGGATGCAGCACCACCTCCCCCTGGTGCACACTCCGCACCCCCTCCACCAGCTCCCCAGCACGCGCCGTCTTCAGCAGATACCCCGTCGCCCCCGCCTCCATCAACGCTAAAACGTAGTCGTCATCATCATACGCCGTCAGCATCAGCACCCTGGTCTGGGGGGACCTCCCCCCCATCCTCCGCACCACCTCGATCCCCGTCAGCTTCGGCATGTGAATGTCCAGGATCGCCACGTCCGGCTGCAGCCGCTCAATCAGCCCCAGCGCCTGCTCCCCGTCCCCAGCCTCCCCCACCACCACCAGGTCCGGGTGCTGCTCGAGAATGCGCCGCGTCCCCTCCCGCACCAGCGCATGGTCCTCCCCCAACACAATGCGAATGAAATCCATCCGTAACCCCTCTCTTTCTATTGTAGCACCTCGTCAGGGGGAGAACGCGCGGAAACAGGTGGGAAAGGGGTGCTTTCACGCTCTCGGTAGGTGTTTCCACGTGTCCACATTCAGGCGCAATTGCGGATGTTGGGGTGGCTTGCCAGGTGCATCCTGAGTATAGAGGGAAAACGAGCGGCGAGCCGGAACGCGGTGAGGCCGATGCCACAGAGCCCAGGAGGCCGAGGGGATGGATAAGCGTGAGAACGAGCGCAAGTGGGTGATGAGCCGCCGGCGACTGCTGGCCCTCATGGGAGCGGCCGGGGCAACAGCCCTTGCTGCCCCCCTCGTGCCCACGTTCCTGAGCAAAGCCAATGGGGCCTCTGCCACGGCGGAGGGGGAGAGGTCGAGCAGGCTGCGCCAGTGGGTCCTGGTCTTCGACCTGCGGAGGTGTGAGGGCTGCATCACCGAAGGCGAGGCACCCCAATGCATTGAGTCGTGCAATGCTGAACACTTCGTCCCCAAGGGGCAGGAGTGGATCAAGGTGTTCCAGGTGGAAGGGCCAGCAGGGCACAGCTTCTTTCTGCCTCGGCCTTGCATGCAGTGCGAGAACCCCCCTTGTGTCAACGTCTGTCCGGTGGGGGCGACCTACAGGACGGACGAGGGTGTTATCCTCATCAACCATGAGCGGTGCATTGGGTGCCGCATGTGCATGGCCGCCTGCCCCTACGGGGTTCGCTCCTTCAACTGGGAGCAGCCCGAAAACCCGCCAGGGGCTACCTTCGCCAATTACAGTCCCGAGTACCCTGTCCCCCACCGGCGAGGCACCGTGGAGAAGTGCATGCTCTGCGCGCACCGCACCAAGGATGGCAGGCTGCCTGCCTGCGTCGAAGGATGCCCCATGTTTGCCATCTACCTGGGCGACTGGACAGAAGACATCGCCACCAACGGGAAGGAGATCGTCAAGCTCTCCCATTTCCTGGCCGAGAACAGCGCCTTCCGCTTGAAAGAGGACCTGGGGACGCGACCCCGGGTGTGGTACATCCCGGGCCATGGCCAGGAGTACGGCCACGTTATGGGCGATGACCGCCAGCCCAAGAAGGCCCGCACCTGGCAGGAGCAGGGTGCAACCCTGGAGAAAAGGCATGAGCGCGGGGGGGTGAAGAAGTGAACAGCGGAAGCGCCGAGGAGCGGCTGGAGGCAACGGTTCTGCGCCCGCTTACCCATACATCGCGGGCGTGGTTCCTGTGGCTGGCCTTCCTGATTCTGCTGACCGGCGCGGGCTTCTTCGCCTATAGCACCCAACTGCGCAAGGGGCTCGCGGTCACAGGAATGCGCGACACAGTGGTCTGGGGACTCTACATCTCCAACTTCGTCTTCTTCAGCGGCGTGAGCATGTCGGGCACCTTCATCTCCGCCATCCTGCGTATCACCGGCGCGGAGTGGCGTCGCCCCCTTACCCGCATCGCCGAGCTCACCACCGTGTCGGCCCTGCTCATGTGCGCCATCATGCCCGTGGTGGATATGGGACGCCCGGACCGGGTCCTGTACATCCTGCGGTACGGCCGCCTCCAGTCGCCCATCGTCTGGGACATCCTCGCCATCGCCACCTACCTGACGGCCAGCATCATCTACCTCTACCTCTTCCTCATTCCGGATTGCGCCTTCCTCCGGGGTCGGCTTCAAGGGAAGGTGCACAGGCTCCGCCAGCGGGTCTACTCCCTTCTCTCCATGGGGTGGCAGGCCCTGCCAGAGCAGCGGAAGCGCCTGGACCGGGGCGCTGGCATCATGATGCTCCTCATCATCCCCATTGGGGTGACCGTGCACTCGGTAGTCTCATGGATCTTCGGGATGACCTACCGCTCCGGGTGGAACAGCACTATCTTCGCCCCCTACTTCGCCGTCGGCGCCCTGTACTCTGGCACGGCCATGCTCATCACCCTCATGTTCATCTTCCGGAGGGTCTACCACCTGGAGGAATACTTCACCCTGAAGCACTTCCGCTACCTGGCCTACATGCTTGCGGCCTTTGGAGTCCTCTACCTCTACTTCACCTTCGCCGAGTACCTGACTGTCATCTATAAGCTGGAGGGAGGCGACAAGCTCCTGTTGGAGCAGCTCTTCCTGGGCAGCTACAGTCTTCTGGTCTGGCCCGGCTTCTTCGGAGGACAGATCCTGCCCATCCTCCTGGTAGCCCTCCCATGGACGCGCACCATCCCCATCCTGTTTGTGGCCTCCCTGCTGGTGAACATTGGCATGTGGATCAAGCGCTTCGTCATCGTCGTGCCTTCGCTCTCCCTGCCCCTGATGCCGTATCAATGGGGTATGTACACCCCTACCTGGGTCGAGTTCGCCATCACCGCAGCATCCCTGGGGGGATTTGCCCTGGTCTTCACCCTCTTCACCAAGCTGTTTCCCATCATCTCGGTGTGGGAGATGCAGGAGGGCTGGGAGCGGGCGCGACAGGCGGCGCCATCCCCCTCTGACCCCCCCTCTGAACCGTCGCCAGGAGTGGCGGCCACGCCTGCTTGGCTCAACCGGAGATAGGAGGAAAAGGCCATGAGTAGGTGGACTCGACCAACTGTTGCATGGGCGGCGTTGCTGCTGGCGTTGCTGCTGGGGATGGCGCCCCTTGGCTCGGCCCGCGCCCAGGGGCCATCCGGCTCAGAGCCGGTGAAGATCCGTGTAATGGTGAATGACGGGGGATTCAACGGGGTTCCCGGCGACTACACCGTTGAGGTGGAGCAGGGGAAGCTGGTGGAGCTCACCTTTGTGTGGGCCCATGAAGCCTATCCGCAAGAAGAGCACATCATGGTCATTGATGGATACGACCTGGAGTGGGATCTGATTGACTCCAGCCATCGGGAAGCGACCGCGAAGTTCATCGCGGACAAGCCCGGAACCTTCAACTTCTTCTGCGACAAGAAGTGCGATCTCCATCGCTCCCTCCAGCGGGGATACCTGAAGGTCACGCGCGGTGGAGGTGCAAGCAAGGCAGTTGTTGCTACCAGCGCGACCCCCACACCCGCCGCAGCCTCCACGGTGAGCAAGGACTCCCCCACCGATCCTCCGGCTGCACCCAAGGACCTCAGCGGAACGGTCGAACAGACCCAGCGTGGCGACTCAGTTCAGTCCTCTGGTCCGGCCCGCGTCCAAGCGCCATCCGACTCGGAGCCTGTGAAGCCTCCCCCGGAGGTGGTGGTCATCCCCACCACCCTGAAGCTCTCCGCAACCCCCAAAGTGGCCAAGGGCGAGACCATTGCTCTCATGGCCTCACCCAAGGACGTGAGGGAGATGGCGAAGGCCCAGACCAGTGGACTAAGTCGCCAGACTTTCACCCTCATGACCACCCTCCAGGACCAGAAGGGTTCACCGGTGCGCAAGGCGGAGGTGCGCTTCTTCGTGGACGTCGAGTTCGCAGGGGAGAAGGGCAAGATGCTGGTCGGCACCGCAAAGACCGACGCCAACGGCGTTGCTCTCCTCGACTACCAGGCCACCGTCGCAGCCCCGACGCAGACGATCACCGCACAGTTTGAAGGCATGGGTCTCTACGACGAAAGCACACAGACCGTGGAGGCCCAGGAAGAGGGAGTGCCGCCACCAGCCTATCCGACGGCTCCCATCGGCCTGGAGGGCATTCGCCACTGGGCGCCGCGGGCGCTCATCATGGTGATCCTCGGCGTATGGGCCACCTTCGCCTTCATCCTGTACCAGGCGTTCGGCATGTCGCGCGCCCGGGCCGGGAAGTGAACGCACACGTAAACTTGTAGTCTGGCACCCCAGCCACCTCCTCGTTGTCTTGCCGTGGCTGCCCGGCCTGGATTCGAACCAGGGTCAGGGGATCCAAAGTCCCCTGTGCTACCACT
>JACQUN010000118.1 GCA_016210285.1 Chloroflexota bacterium | reverse complement strand
GGTGGGGAGGTAGGGGTGGTGGACAGGCCCGTTTGCCATGCTAATGCCCCTCCGCCTTCAGCAGCGCCTCGTACTGCTCTGCCGTCAGCAGGCCCTCTATCTCCCTGGGATTCGCCGAGCGCAGCTTCAGCAGCCACCCCTTGCCGTAGGGGTCCTGGTTCAGCAGCTCCGGGTGCTGCTCCGCCTCCCGGTTCTTCTCCAGCACCTCGCTGCTCAGGGGACAGTAGATATCCGAGACCGCCTTCACCGACTCCACCTCCCCCAGCTTGGCGAACTGAGCCAGCACCGTCCCCGGCTCCGGCAGGGAGAGGTAGACCACGTCGCCCAGTTGCTCCTGGGCGAAGAAGGTAACGCCGATGAAGGCCGTGCCATCCTCGGACAGCTTCACCCACTCATGCTCTTTGGTGTAGCGCAGGTCGCGGGGGTAATTGCTCAAGGAGGACCCTCCTTACTTCCGCTTATAGAAGGGGAGAGGGACGACCTCAGCGGGCACCGCTTTTCCCCGGATGTCTATGGCGATGCGGCTCCCGGGGCTTGCGTATTCCAGCGCAACATAGCCCATGCCTATATCCCTGTCAAGGGTAGGTGAGTAGCCGCCGCTGGTGACATGGCCCACCTCCTTGCCATCGGCGAGGATGCCGTAACCGTGGCGCGGGATGCCCCGCACTTGGGTCGCGAAGCCCACTAGCCGGCGGCGTACCCCCAGGGCTTGCTGGCGGCGCAGCGCCTCCCGCCCGATGAACTCCCCCTTGTCCATGTCCACAAAGCGCTCCAGCCCTGCTTCCACAGGCGTAGTGGCAGGGTCAATGTCGTTGCCGTGGAGCATGAGGCCCGCCTCCAGGCGCAGGACGTCCCGGGCCCCCAGGCCGCAGGGGACTGCACCCTGCTCCACAAGGGCCCGCCACAGGGCAGGCCCTTCCTCAGCAGGCAGGATGAACTCAAAGCCATCCTCACCGGTGTAGCCGGTGCGGCCCACCAGGGCGCGGCGGCCCGCTACCTCGGCCTCAGCGGCGGCGAAGGGGCGCAGGGCAGCAGAAAGATGGGGTGCACACAGGGCATCCAGGACGCCGGGCGTCCTGGGCCCCTGGAAGGCGATCATGGCGGTCTGGCGGGTCAGGTCCTCCATCACCAGCCCCTCTTTGGGGGCCTGACGCCGAAGCCAGGCCAGCACCGTCTCCCGATTGGCGGCGTTACACACCAGGAGAAAACGTTGCTCTTCCAGGCGATACAGCACCGTATCGTCTATGATCCCCCCCTGCTCATTCGCCAGGAAGCCGTAGCGGGCGCGCCCGGGTCGCAGCTTCCCGGCATCGCCGGTGAGAAGCCGCTGAAGGAAGGGGACTGTGCCAGGCCCAAGGAGGCGGATGCGCCCCATGTGGGAGACGTCAAAGATGCCCATGCTGCCTCGGACAGCGCGGGCCTCTCCCAGAATGCTGGCGTACTGGATGGGCATCTCCCACCCCCCGAAGGGCACCATGCGGGCACCAAGGGCGAGATGGGTGTCGAAGAGGCAGGTGCGAAGGGGTGGGGATGCAGGCGCAGCGGGCACGGCGGCCTTTCGTTACGGCTTTCGTTGGGGGTCATAAGGATAGTAGCTGGGCGACCCAGGCCTGTCAAGTCGGAGGCCACCCCAGCCAGGGACAGCACCGCCCCCTGGGTGACGGCCAGCATCACCACCAGCAGCCTCCCTGGAGTACCGGGCCCGGCCGAGTACGAAGCAGCTTCATGGGAAGAGCCCCGGATAGAGCAGCTTCGCCAGCTCCTCCACGCCCTCCATCAGGCGGGGCCCCTGAACCCCCAGGAGATCAGGATTGGCAACCAAGACCCTCCCGTTCCGCACGGCGGCGACGTTCTGGAACGCCGCGGTCGAGAGGAACCTGTCTCGCCCCGCTGCTGACGTGACGATGACCTCCGGGTCGCGGGCCACCAGGACCTCCGGGTCTATCTGCTGGTAGCCCTTCATATCGAAGGCGATGTTTTGGGCTTTCAGGAGGGCGTAGACCCGGCCGATGGTGGTCTGCGGGCCCGGCGTCCAGAGGTCTCCCACATCATGGAAGATGCGAGGGCCCTGCTGGATAGGTGCTACCGCTTCCTCGACCCCCCTGACCCGAGCTTCAAGAGCACGGGCCACCTGTTCTGCCTGCCCTACAGCCCCGGTGATACGCCCCCACATCCGGATGTCATCGGCCACCTCCTGGAGCGACTCATCCCTGGTCTTGAGATAGAGAACCTTCAGCCCCAGCTTCTCCAGGTCAGGGAGGAAACGATCAAAGAAGACAAACACCAGGTCGGGCTTCAGCTCCGCCACCTTCTCCAGATTCATGGTGAAGGCGTCGCCCACCTTGGGGACTGCCGCCGTCTCAGGCGGGTATGTGACGAAGGTGTGGGTGCCCACGACCCGCCTCCCCTCGCCAATGGCGAAGAGAATCTCGACCACCGCTGCATCATAGGCCACGATGCGCTCCGGGGGCCGCGCAAAGGTGACGGCTCTCCCGTTGCTGTCCGTTGCCGTGAAGAGGAAGAGGGCTGCCGAGGCCTCCGGGGGCGGTGCGGCTATGGAGCTGGGCGTAGTCGGAGTAACCACAGGACCGGCTGCACGGCACCCCGCCGCCACGCCCAGAAGGGCCACGAGACACACAAGAATGGCGACTCTCAGGTGCATCCCCATCGCTGCTTCTTCCCTCCCATTTCCTTCCGCGAGAGGAAGCGCACGCCTTCGGGGAAGCAAAGCCGCCGGCAGGGGCGAGCGCAGGGGACAAAAGAACCCTGCCTCCGGTTGGGGACAGGGTCTCAGGTTCACACCCAGCACGCCTGCGCCTTCCCGCGAAGGCCATGACGCTGGCAGAGGCGGTGGACCGGGCTCGCCGCAGCCGAGGCCCCAGGCCTGGCTCAGGGCGTGTCGGAGCGGCTTACCGTTGCGGGGCAGCGCCGGCCTTGCACCGGACTTCCCCCATTAAGCCCTCTCGGGCGCCTCCACCCTCGCTATCCAGTTGTTCTGCCACCTTGGTGCAGTGAGCGTAGGGTAAATCCACCTGCCTACGCCTGTCAAGGGCCCGGAGCCACCTCATCGCCCCGCAACCAGCGAAGGGCGTTCAGAGCCAGGGCCTGATTGTCGCCCCGGCCCAGATACGCATTGGCGAAGGGTGTGGAGCCTTCCCAGGAGATCAGCACCACGGCCCGCTTCTCATCGTTCACCATCAGCAGCGGCGGAACAGCGGGGTACAAACCGCTGCGGTGGTGCGGCTCACCCACCAGGATAACCCTTGCCCTGCTCGCCTCGGTCCGGCTCACCGTTGGAGGGCCCACGTAGTCCCCCAGGCCAACGCCAACGGGGATCACCACCGTGTTGACCCCCTGCGTGACCGGGTGGCGGAAGAGTTGGCTGCGTTGGATCTCTCGAACCACGATGGCACCGTCCTCCACCGGCCCTCCGGTAACCCGCTCGCCGTTGAACTGCACCCCTATCCCTCGAAGAAGGAGCTGGTTCTTCTCAGAGATGCTTCCCCCTCCAAGGAAGAGCATGCGTCCGCCAGCATCCAGCCAGAGCTCCAGGAGCCGCAGCTCCTCCGGCTGGAAGGAAGGCCTATCTACCAGGACGACAATCCCCTGCACCGAGAGATTCTGTCTGATAATGACGATGTTTGGCCCCGCCAGGGTAACGACAAAACCGTTGAGGCTTCCCTCCAGCAGCCCCGCCAGCGCAGTGTAGTCCTGGGGATTCGCAGCGATGAGCATCACACGGCTTCTGGGCCCCACCTCTACCAGAGGCGTGGGAGTGGGGACAGGTGTTGCGGTTGCCGTAGGCAGGGGCGTTGGAAAGAGGGGAGGGGTCGGGGTGGGGGCTGGTGTTGTCGTTGGAGACGGTCTCGGGGTCGGGCTCGGCCTGGCCGTGGGCGCCGGTACAGCCGGGGGTGTCGGGGGAGAGGGAGGGGTTGGCGTTGAGG
>JACQUN010000117.1 GCA_016210285.1 Chloroflexota bacterium | reverse complement strand
GGGTGATCAGAGGGGCGAAGCCCCTTTGACGGGGGTCTGGGAGCCTGCCCTGAGCCTGACGAAGGGGTGTCCCCCAGATATAATTCACCCCCCTTCCTGGCCAGAGCCTGTCCTGAGCCTGGCGAAGGAAAGGGGGGCAGGGGGATGGTCGAAAAGGGTTTTTCATCACCCTGCTAGGGAACTCCGGTTTTGCCCGCGGTGAACCGTTGGGGGGGCTTCCAGGAACCCCAGGCGCTGGACCCTCAACCAGACCACTCGCACGGCCACCAGCGCGCAGAGAGATTGCCCATCGGACCCTTCCGAAAGGGATAGGGCAGGAAAACCAGGCATGTTTCGAGCCATTGCACTGGCCGCCGCCGCGCTTTACTCCATCTCGCTGGGGATTATCCTTCTCCTGAATGTCGTGGGGGCAGCCCATGTCCCCATGAAGGATGTCCTTCTGGGCGCTGTGGCCTTTCTCCTTGTCCTGGCGGGGATCGGGCTTCTAGGGCGCCTGCTGGTGGAACCGGTCCGTGATGCCGTTGGCGGAGGCCAGGAGTGGGTGGTGGCGGAAGGAGCCTTCGATCAAGACGAAGGCAAGGGAGCCGTTGCCATCGCCATCGCCATCGCCAGAGGCTTGCCCTTTCTGAAGGACCCGGTCTTCTGGGCAGTCCTGGCGGTGCTGGGGCTTGGCGCCTACCTGCGCCTGGTGGACCTCACGACCCTTCCGCCACCTCTCCACGTGGACGAGGCCGTGACCGGGATGACCAGCCTCAGGGTGGTTGACGGGGAGGCGCCCTTCCTGGGGTCTGAGCTCTCTCAGCCCGTGAACGTCGGCTATGTCCTGAACGGTGTCATCCTGAAGGTTTTTGGGCCAGGGGTGTGGGGTCTTCGGATCCCCTCGGTCGCCTTCGGCCTGGGGGCCATCCTCCTGACCTACCTGCTGGGGCGGGCCATGTTCAACTGGAGGGTGGGGTTGAGCGCTGCGGTGGTCCTGGCCTTTACCCATCATGCGGTGGCGTTCAGCAGGCTGGGCCTTCCCAACCAGTACACCATGACCGTTGAGCTCCTTGCCTTCTTCTTCCTGTGGAAGGGGGTGCAGCGGCGAAGGCCCCTGCTCCTGGCGCTTGGGGGTGCGGCCACAGGGGCTGGGTGGTACTTGTACTATGCTTCCTATATTGTTCCGATCATCCTGGTCGTCTTTGGGGTGGTGTTCGGGGCTTTTCTGCTTCCGCGGAGATGGAGGGGTCTGGGCCGTTCCCTGCGCCTGGCCCTTCCGGGAGTGGCGGCCTTTGTGCTCATCAGTTTGCCCTTTGGGTGGCTGGTGGTGGGTCCCGGTCACCCCCCGGCACGCCCCCAGCAGGTGACCATCCTCGCCCGTATCCCGGACTTCAAGGCCTACTGGCACACCGACAGCACGCTGGAGATGTTCCGGCAGCAGGCGAGGTACACGCTACGGCTGTTCACGCATGGCGGCGATACCAGCACGCAGTACGGGGGTGGCGCGCCCTTCCTGGGGCCGTACGGGGCAAAGACGCTGTTCTTCATGGGCGTTGGGGTCTCGCTGGCGCTCCTCTGGAAAGCCCCCTACGCCTTCCTGCTGCTCTGGTTTGCCCTGACCCTGGCCATCGGTGGGGTCCTGACCGATGTGCCCCCCTTCTCGCCCAGGCTCATCGGGGCCTTCCCTGCCGTGGCGTTGCTGGTGGGGATTGGGCTCAACGCCCCTTATGAGTTGGTGAGCAGAGTGGAGCAGGTGCCCCGTGCGCTGAGCAGGGTCAGCAGGCTCCTGCGGCTACACGGCAGACTGGCCGGGCCCCTTGCGCTGGTGGGCAGACTGGGGGAGCGGGCCCACAGCAGGCGGTGGCGCACTGGGCTCACCGTGCTGTTCGCCCTGGCGTTGCTGGTGATAGGCTCCCTGGCCTTTCGCTGGAACTACCACGAGTACTTCCACCGCTACCCCAGCAGCGGGCGGGTCTTCTGGCCGTGGATTGAGCCCAACAGCGCCCTGGGGCGCTACCTGGCGTCCCAAGACGGGCCGCTCGCCGTCTACATCTTCAGGACTCCCCATGTATACAAAACGCATCCCGCCATCGGTTTCCCTATCTACGGGAAGCCGGTGACCCTCTACGATGTGGAGTGCTTCCGGGGCCCCCAGGCAGTCCCCAAGCCGCCAGATGATGCCCAGGTGCTGTACGTTTTCCTGCCGGAGACCAGGCAGTGGCTGGCTTCGGTGCAGCGGGCAGCGGGTGGCGGGGTGGTGGAGAGCGTTTCTGGGCACTTCGACCCAGGCGGGGCGATCGCGGAGCAGTTCGTGGTGCTTAAGGAGCCGGCTGCCAGGGCGCCTCGGACGCTATGCGGCGGAGGGGTGTGAGGTGGCTGCGGTCCGCCAGGGCTGGCTACAGGAGGGACCGGACGAGCTGCTGAATGGCGAAGAGCAGGATCAGCGCTACGACGGGGCTGAAATCAAAGGCGCCCACCCTGGGGATGATGCGCCGCAGGGGAGCCAGGACGGGCTCCGTGATCTGGAAGACCACCGTGGAGATGGGGTTGTTCTGGCTGAGGGGAAGCCAGGAGAGGATGGCGCGCACGATGATAGCCACGTAGAGGACCGTCGTGAGGTAGAACACGAACTGCGCGATGAAATGGCTCACTTCGGCTCCCCCAGGGCCCTGGACTTGTTGTAGGCGGCCAGAACCGCCTTGATGATTGCGGAGCGTACCCTTCCATGCTCCAGCTCCAGGAGCCCCTCCACCGCGGTTCCCCCCGGCGAGGCCACCATGCCCTTCAGCTCGGCGGGGTGCTTCCCCGTCGCCTTGACCATCTGGGCGCTGCCCAGGACCGTCTCGATAGCCAGGTCCCGGGCCATCTCCCTGGGCATCCCGATGTGCACCCCCCCCTCAATGAGGGCCTCGACGAAAAGGAAGACGTAGGCCGGGCCGCTGGCGCTGAGGGCAGTGGCCATGTCCAGGTACTTTTCGTCGGCGACGTAGAGCTCCTGCCCGAAGGACTGGAGAACCCGGCGGGCTGCCTCCAGCCGCTCCGTGGGGACCTCCGCCGCTGCGTTCCACACGCTCATCCCCGCCCCTACCTGGGCGGGTGTGTTGGGCATGACCCTGATGATGGCCTTGTGGTTCAGGCCCTGGACGATGGTCGCCATCCTGGCGCCGGCCACGATGGAGAGGATGGCCTGGGATGGTCGAAGGGTGCCGCGGAGCTCTGCCAGGACTTCGGGGAGGTTCTGCGGTTTGACGGAGATGGTCACCAGGTCGCAGGAGGAGGCAGCCTGGGCGTTGCTGGCGGAGGTCGCAACGCCGAACCTCTGGGCCAGATAGGCTCGACGCCCTTCCGCGAGTTCGCCCACCGCGACCTCGCTTGGTCGCGCCACCTCCTTGGCCAGGATGCCATTGATCATGGCCTCGGCCATGGCCCCGCCGCCGATGAAAGCAATGCGCATGGAGCCTCCTTGAAAACCCCTGGCCTATTATACCACCAACGCAACTCGCCATGACGCCTGGGTTCAGGGGGCGCTGTGCAGTCCGTTAGGGGCTGGTGGCCCTACCCCTGGGGCAGCCGGTGCTCCGAGGCCAGCAGGGCAGCGACCCGGATCGCCTCGATCATGCTCACCGGGCTGGCGACCCCTTGGCCGGCGATGTCGAAGGCAGTGCCGTGGTCCACGGAGGTCCGGACAAACGGGAGCCCCAGGTTTACGCTGATGCTCTGCTCAAAGCCATGCACCTTCACGGGGATGTGCCCCTGGTCATGGTAGAGGGCGAGCACCACATCGAATCGGCCCCGGATAGCCTGGTGGAAAACGATGTCAGCGGGAACGGGGCCTGTAGCGGCTATCCCCCGGCGCGTGGCCTCCTCTACGGCGGGGGCGATGTGCTCGGCCTCCTCTGTGCCCAGGAGGCCGCCATCGCTGGCGTGGGGGTTGAGGGCAGCCACGCCGATGCGGGGATGTGGGAAGCCCCAGCGCTGAAAGCATTCATGAGTCAGCTCCAGCTTGGCAAGCAGGTTGTCCCGCGTCACGGCGTCGCAGGCGCGGCGAAGCGAGCGGTGGGTGGTGAGGTGGACGACCCGGAGAGAGCCTGCCACCAGCATGGTTGCCACGTTTGAGGCATGGGAGAGGCGCTGAAGCACCTCCATGTGGCCGATCTCCTCGAAACCCGCCATACGGCAGGCCTCCTTGTTGATGGGGGCGGTGGCCATCCCGGCGGCCTCACCCACAAGGCAGCGTCTGCCTGCCTCCATGACCCACTCCATGGCGGCCTTCCCCGCGGCGGCAGAGGCCCGGCCAACGATGACCGCCTGGGGGTCCAGGTTGCTGGGGTCCAGCACCTCTGCCGTGCCGACCTGGCCTTTGGCCCGGCCCAGGGCTTCTAGGGGTTGCACTCGCAGGGGAGAGCGGACGAGGCGAAGGGCTTCCTGAAGCACGGGGGAGCTCCCCACCACCACGGGGCGGCAGTGGCGGTACGTCTCGGGGTCTGCCAGGGCTTTGGATACCACCTCGGGCCCGATGCCGCAGGGGTCGCCCAGGGTCACCAGGATGACCGGTCGGTCTTCCATGCGCCCTCCAGGTGGCTGCTCTACCCCCTGGCCGGATATTGAACAGGTGACGCCGAAGTAGCCAGGGCTAGCTTCCCTGTCCCGCTCCTATCGCGGGAAGAAGCCGTCCAGGGCCGGGACCCGGATGCCCAGCCAGGGGAAGAAGGTCTGGCTGGCAGTCCACGCCAGGGCAGCCACCATCACCACGAGGCCGAGGAGAACCACCAGGAGGAGGAGACGGGTGCGGCGATGGTGCGCCCTTACCCCGTGGCGGATGGGCACCATGGCGCGCCAGTCTCGGTAGGCGTTGACCAGGATCAGGAACCCCAGAACGCTAAGGGATGCCCCACCAACCTGCGCGCCAGCCGCCAAGGTTGCCGATGCGGCATTGGGGACGGGTACCCCTGACACGAGGAATAGCCCCAGGCCCACCAGGGTGCTGCCGACGATGGAGTGGGTGTTCGCCTTGGAGTCCAGGGCACGCAGGCGATTGAACTCATACCTCCCACGGAGGATGCGGCGCTCCATGCGGGTGACGGCACGCCGCATTTCGTAAACCTCGTCCTTCAGGCCATGTCTGGGCTTGTCTCTGCTGGTGCTGACACCTTCGGAGTGACGCATCTGCTGAACCTCCACGAGCCCGCACTCCCGTTGCGGGCGACTTCAGACAGGTCTCGGGCCGCCCCTATCATACGTGCTCGCTCTGACGAAAGCAAGAAGGGCTCGGCGTGGCACACGCCCACTTTTGCGGACGTGTTGCTTTCTTTGCCGATAAAGTGATGACGGCGTTTCGGCCAGGGTCTTTTAGTTCTGTTGGCAGCGTCGTCCTTGTCAATCTGAACGAAGTGAAGAATCTGGGGTGGGGTGCCGGTTTATGCTTGGCTGACCCCCAACTCCAGACCCTTCGCGGAGTTCACCCTGAGTT
>JACQUN010000120.1 GCA_016210285.1 Chloroflexota bacterium | reverse complement strand
CTCCAGGCTGGGTATCGCTACCTCCTCCAGGTGCGCCCCCAGCTCCTCCAGCACCCCCAGGGCCTTCTCCACCGCCGCCAGGGTCTCCGGGTCGGCCCCGCTGGAGGAGCTGAAGAAGTAGTGCCGGGGGATGCCGATGCGCAGGCCCTTCACGTCCTCCTGCAGGGCCGCCAGGTAGTCGGGCACCAAGGCCCGGCTGCTGGTAGGGTCCCGGGGGTCATACCCCGCGATGGCCTGGAGCAGGATGGCCGTGTCCTCCACCGTCCAGGTCAGGGGGCCGCAGTGGTCCAGGGACCAGCTCAGGGGGATTACTCCATAGCGGCTCACCCGCCCATAGGTTGGCTTGAGCCCCACGAGGCCGCACATGGCGGCTGGGCCCCGGATGGAGCCTCCCGTGTCGGAGCCCAGGGAGCCCATGCAGAGGCCCGCGGCCACGGCGGCCCCGGAGCCGCTGCTGGAGCCTGCCGTCACGTGGTCCGGGTTCCAGGGGTTGCGGGCCGGGTCGAAGAGGCTGGTCTGCGGCCCCCCCAGGGCAAACTCGAACATGGACAGCTTCCCCAAGAGGATGGAGCCCGCCTTCCGCAGCCTTGCGATGGTTGTCGCGTCCTGGGATGGTACGCGGTGCTCCAGGACCTTGGATTGAGCAGTGGTCCGCACACCCCTGGTGTCGTACAGGTCTTTGTGCGCCAGGGGGATGCCGTGGAGGGGGCCACGGTACGCGCCATGCAGGATCTCGGCCTCGGCGGCGCGTGCCTCCGCCAGGGCGGTGTCGGGGACGAGGGTGACGTACGACTTGAGCTGGCCATCCACGGCCTCGATGCGCTGCTGGAAAGCCCTGGTCAACTCCAGGGGAGACAGCTTCCGGCTCTTGATAAGCCTGCCCGCCTCACGCACCGATAGGTAGCAGAGCTCCTTCGCTCCGTTGCTCACGCCTCACCCCCCTGTTCCAGGGTCCACGAAGGCTGAAAGGCCCCCGCCACCTCCTCCTCTTCCAGGTCAAGGGAGCTGAGCAGCTTCAGACGCTCCACATAGCCGTCGCACAGGGGTTTGAGGCGTGCCACCTCATCCTGGGAGAGATGGAAGCCTGCCGCCTGAAACCAGAGGGTAAGGCCCTCAATGGTGAATGGACCCATGTTCTGCCTCCTTTGCCCTTGGCTAGCGACGCTCCTTCTCCCCAGCACCCTCGGGCTGGTGACCGCGCTGCAAGGGCGCTTGGGAAGTCACAGCGGTCGCTTTAGTATACCATCATGAGCGGGCTATCGCAGGCTTGCCGCCGGTTCCTGTCCCCTGCTGCCACCCACAGGTGGGGCAGCGTGCGCAGCCTTCAGGCGGCGGTGTCGCCAGCGGGTTGGACTGGTTCCTGGCGAAGGGCGATGTTCGCAGTGAGGCCGCCGCGCCCCTGGCTGTTCGGCGGCTTTTTCCGCCTCGGCACATAGGCTCAAGCAGAAATTGCCCTTGACAAAAGGGGAGAAACTGCCGTAAATTATGCTTTACCCGCCTATTGTAACGTCAAGTTATTCCAGAACTCGCCAGGCCACCGCAGCCTGACGCCGCCGACGTGGGGCCGGGGTGGCAGACAGGGTTCTGGCGCGGTTTCAACCTCGGCGGCGGGATAACTGAGAAGAGAGGCGAGGGGTCGCTGGAGAGGTGAGCCCGGTGGGAAAGAGATGGAGGGGGGCCAATGGAGATCTTTCTTGACAGCGCCGATGTCAAGGCGATACGCAAGTGGCTCGGATATGGGGTCCTTGATGGAGTTACCACCAACCCCAGCGTCATGTTGAAGGATGGTGGATATGATACGCAGAGCAGGGCCCGGGAGATTGCCGAGATCATCTACCCGCGCCCTATCAGCGTGGAGGTGTACTCCAACGACCACCACGAGATGCTGGAGCAGGCCCGAACCTTCGCCCCGTGGTCAGACAACATTGTCGTAAAAATCCCTGTGGTGAACGAGTACGGGGAACCCTGCCTGGGCGTCGTGAAGACCCTGGTGGGGGAAGGGATTCGGGTCAACATGACTGCCTGCCTCTCCTTCGGCCAGGTTGTGCTGGGCGCCAAAGCCGGCGCCACCTACATCAGCATCTTCGCGGGCAGGGTATCTGATGAGGGACACGATGCCCCAGCCCTCATTCGGCACTCGGTGGAGTGGCTGAAGGCGTGGGGCTATTCGAGCAAGATCATTGTGGGCAGCATCCGGGAGGCCATCAACATCCAGGATGCGGCCCTGGCGGGTGCCCACATTGTGACCGTGCCGCCCCAGTTCCTCGAAAAGTGGATAGACCACCAGTACAGCCGGGCTACCGTCCGGGGCTTCAACGAGGATGCGAGGCAAGCCCTGGCAAAGATGGCTGAGTTGCGGGTGCGCCACTAAGACCTTGTGCAGTTCCTCGCTTCCCCTCCACGCGCTGCGGCGGGAGCCGGGCGCAGTGCGTGTTGGTGAACTTGGGCCCCAGCCGGCCAGGGCAGCCTTGTGGACTCACTCCAACAAGGTCTCCTCTCATGGCACCAGTCCCTTGCTTGTGGTGTGGGCATGCCTGGGGCGTCAGGAGCGGGGGGTGAGGGCAGGGGGGTAGCACCCTCGGCTAGCGGGGGGAGTGGTTAATCCGGGGAATAAATGCAGCGGCGGTTGGGCGGCCCCGTGCAGGGTGCG
>JACQUN010000125.1 GCA_016210285.1 Chloroflexota bacterium | reverse complement strand
GTATATTTCGGCCCGCCCTTCGACAAGCTCAGGACGAACGGTTTTCCCGTTCGTGGTGAGCCCGTCGAACCATGAACGGGGGCACTGCAACTCTAATGCCCCCCATTATGTATGAAACGGATTAGCAACTCAGGACACTAGAGGCTGCCCCGGTATTCCCTGTCTCACCACAGCCTGAACAGTATGGACAGGGTGATGTCCCCGTGATTGGGTCATGCCCACAAGGCTGGGGCAAGTTGCCTCCGCTGAAGGCGGAGGTAAGACAAAGGACGCTGGGACCACTTCGAGGGCTCAGTGGGAACAACGGGGACGCTCTGGGGAGGGCGACCATGGGTGAGGCGCTGGAAGGGCTTCGGGTGTTGGACCTGAGCACCGGGGTGGCAGGGCCCTTCTGCACCAAGCTCCTGGCTGACTACGGCGCAGCCGTGGTCAAGGTGGAGCCGCCAGGGGGCGGCGACCCCACTCGCCAGGCTGGCCCATTCCCCAACGACATGCCCCACCCGGAGAAGAGCGGCCTGTTCCTCCACCTGAACACCAGCAAGCGTTCAGTTACCCTGGACATCAGCACGCCGACCGGGCAGGCCCTGCTGAAGCGCCTGCTGCCCCACTTCCAGGTGGTCGTCGAGTCCTTCCCCCCTGGGACGCTGGCGGAGCTTGGCCTGGCCTACGCGGCCCTGAGCGCACAGCAACCCGCCCTCGTCCTCACCTCCATCAGCCCCTTTGGGCAGACGGGGCCCTACCGGGACTTCCCTTTCACCGAGAACACGGTCTTCGCCCTGGGGGGTGGCATGTACCGGGAAGGGCTTGCCGGGCGGGAGCCCCTCAAGTATGGAGGACAGGTAGGGCAGTACTTTGCAGGGGCCTTGGCAGCGGTCCCCACCCTGGCCGCTGCCCTTCGGGCGCGGTTCAACGGCCAGGGGGAATGGATCGACGTTGCCATCATGGAGTGCCTGGCCGGGCATCCCAACCAGCTCTCCCGTGGCCTGGCCCACGCCTACTCCGGCTATGTCGAGCAGCGCCTGCCGCCGCACGCACCCGTCCTCCCTGGCGCCTCCGCCTTCGCGATTGGAACCTACGGCTGTAAAGACGGGTATGTCACTCTCCTCCCCCTGGGAGAGCGCATGTGGCCCAACATCGTGGCCTTGCTGAAGATGCCCCAACTCCTGGATGACCCCCGCTTCGCCACCCCAAAGGACCGCGCAGCGCACCAGGATGACTTCGACGCTATCTTCCTGCCCTGGCTGGCGGAGCGGACTCGCCAGGAGGTGTTTCAGGCAGGGCAGGCTGCTGGGCTCCCCTGTGCCCCGGTGTACACCCCCGCCGATGCCGTGGCCGACCCCCACTTCCAGGAGCGCGGCTACTTCGTGGAGATGGAACACCCGGTGGCAGGCCGTCTCCGCTACCCGGGGGCGCCCTTCCGCCCCCGCGCGTCGCCCTGGCGGGCCAGGCGTGCGCCCCTGCTGGGCGAGCATAACGAGGAGGTCTACTGCGGGCTGCTGGGGCTAGACCAAAGTGACTTGGTGAAGTTGCGCGGTCGAGGTGTAATCTAGCCATGGACACGCTCCCCCTCTCCGGCTACCGCATTATCGAGGTGTGCGAGATATGGGCCGGGCCCTTCGCGGGGTGCCTCCTGGGGGACCTGGGAGCCCAGGTCGTCAAGGTGGAGGCCATCCAGCGCCACTACCGCGGGCCCCTGCGCCCCACCGCGGGCCGCGACTACCCCGACGGCCAGCCTGGGGAGCGGCCCTGGAACCGAAACGCCAACTTCAACGCCCTGGCCCGCAACAAGCTGTCCGTCACCCTGGACTTGGCCCACCCCCGGGGGCTGGCCCTGCTCAAAGACCTGGCGCGCGTGAGCGACGCCGTCGTGACAAACCTGGCCGGTGGTGTACCCGAGGCCCTGGGGATCACCTACGAGAGCCTGCAAGCCGCGAGGGCGGACATCATCTACCTGGCTATGCCAGGCTTCGGCGAGACGGGACCCTATCGACGCTACCGCAGCATGGGCATGACCATCGACGCCATCACCGGCCACACCGCTCTGCGGGGCTACCCCGACGAAGACCTCTCCACCAACTCCCCAGTGCACCACGGCGACGCCGTGGCAGGCGCTACCGCCGCCTTTGCCGTTGTCGCCGCCCTCTGGCACCGGGCCAACACTGGCATGGGCCAGTTCATTGACCTCGCCCAGGCCGAGGCAACCATCCCCCACCTTGGGGAGATCTATCTGGATTGGGAGATGAACCGGCGTAACCCCCGGCGGTGGGCCAACCGCCACCCCTCCATGGCGCCCCACGGCTGCTACCCCTGCAAGAGCGGCGATGGCCCCATTCGGGACCGCTGGATCACCATTGCCTGTCCATCAGATCAGGTCTTCGCCAGGCTGTGCCAGGTGATAGGCCGACCGGACCTGGGGCGGGACACCAGCTTCGCCGACCTGCTCTCCCGCCTGGAGCACAGGGAAGAGCTTGACGCCGCCATACAGGCGTGGACCACGACGCAGGAAGCCCACGATGCGATGACGCTCCTGGCGGCCGCGGGCGTGCCCGCCGGCGTGGTCCTGGACGGCGGCCACGGCCTGCGGAGCGACCCCCACCTCCGGGCCCGCGGCTCCTTTGAGCTTGTCACCCATCCGGAGGCGGGGAGCTTCCCCATGGCAGGTCCCCCGTGGAAGCTCACGGAGACCCAGGTCCCCACCCAGACCCCGCCCCCTTGCCTGGGGGAGCACAACGGGTATATCCTTAGCGAACTTCTAGGCCTCACCGGCGCTGACCTCCAGGAGCTGGAGGCCCAGCAGGTTATTGGCACGATTCCGCTGGAAGGGTCGGATACGGGTGGTGTCCGCAGGGCGCAGCGGACAAGGGCACTCTAGAAGGGGGGAGCGATGGAAAGGGCACATCGTGAACAGTCGGGTTTCTGCGGGCGGCGGTTGACCTTGAGTGTTTTGACTGTCCTCGGAGCCATTCTAGCCTCGCTTGTCCTTGTTCTTCCCGCCTTCGCCGACGGGGAGGGCCACGGGCACGGCGGGACAGGGGTCACGGGCTTCGCCACGGGGCCTCTGGTGTGGGGTGTGGTTTCCCTAGGAGGCCTTTTTGTCTTGCTGATCATCTCCCGGATGATGCTCCTTTCCCGTATGGTGCGGCAGAGCGCAGCGCCAGGGGCAGATACAGGCTTTTTCCAGGCGGTTCTCCAGTTTAGCCGTAACGCTAAGCTTTTCCTCACCTACTCGCTGCTGGCCGAGCTGGGGACAGGCATCTGGGCGGTGATGTTCAACCTCTACCTGCTGCGCATCGGCTTCCCGATAACCTTCATCGGCACCTTCTGGCTGGTCAACATGATGGCGCACGGCGCTGGGGCGCTGCCTGCGGGCCTCATCGCGGACCGGTTCGGGCGGCGACGCGCTTTCTTCATTGCTACCTTTATCGCCGTGTTGGCCCAGGGGAGTCTGCTCTTTGTCCAGAACCCTGCCTTTATCCTGGTCCTGGCTGCGGTGGCGGGTGTGGGCGAGTCCTTCCACGGGGTTACGGGTGCTCCGTTCATGATGGAGAACAGTGAGCCAAAGGAACGCCCTCACCTTTTCAGCCTGAACTCTAGCTTCCTCCAGGTCTCGCGCTTTGCTGGGAACATGGGTGGGGGGATGCTCCCTCTGGCCTGGGCGATAGTCCTGGGCCTCCCTCAAGGGGAGCCCTCGGCAGCCCGATGGGCGCTGGTCTCTGGCCTGCCGCTGACCGTGATGGCCCTGGTGCCACTGGTCTTCATGCGGGAGAAGCCAGTGGAGCTGGTGGAGAGCTTCAGGGACCTCGTCACCCTCCGGAATGTGGTGCACTTCGGCATCATCGCCCGGCTGGCGCTCCTCAGCATCATGGTGGGGGTTGGCTTTGGCCTGACCATCCGCTTCTTCAACATCTTCTTCCAGGAGGCACATAACGCCTCGGACAACCAGATCGGCACCATGCTGGCCTTGGGGTCCCTGGCGTCGGCCGGCTCAGTCCTTATCTCTCCAGCGGTAGCGCAGCGGTGGGGGAAGGCGAAGGGCATCATGGTCACCCAGGTCCTCTCCATCCCCTTCCTGGTGCTGATGGCGGCGGTGCCATCCCTGTCTGTGGTGACGGTGCTGTTCCTGGTGAGAGGGGCCATGTACAGCATCGGGCTGCCATTGCGGAACCAGCTTGCGATGGAGTTCATCTCCCCCAAGGAGCGCGGTACTACGGCAGGGTTCACCCACACCGCCTTTGACCTGGGTGGGGGTGCGGGGGCAGGCATCGCGGGGATTCTTATTGCTGGCGGGGGGTTCATGCCTGTATTCGCAATGGCTGGCGCCCTGATTCTGGTGCCGGGTTTCCTGTACTACTTCTTCTTTGCCAGGATGGAGGGCCGCCAGCAAGCTGCCGTCATGGCCCCGGCCGCGGCTGGGGACTGATTCCAGGGGGGCAGGCGCCGTCGCCTTGACCAAGCAATCTCTGCCTGGTCTGACAAGTTGAAGATGGAGGGCTCGGATAGCCGCACAGCCAGGCCGCGCCATGCGTGTTCTGGCTGGGAACTTGTGGCATGATACCCCCACCGAACGGCGGGGGTTGCCTTTGACTCAGGAATGGGTTTACAATCCTGACGACACTTGGAAAGGAGGAGCTGCGAATGCCTCAACGAAGAGGGCGGGGTGACCAGCGCATCGCCATCGTGGGGGTAGAAGAATCCGACCAGATAGGCCTGACGCCCAACAAGTCGGCGCTTGCCCACCACGCCGAGGCGGCCCACAACGCCCTGGCGGACGCCGGCCTTCAGAAGAAAGACGTGGACGGGCTCTTTACTGCCGGGCCCTACTCCACCCTGGTGACCGGGGAGTACCTGGGCATCCAGCCCCGCTACACAGATAGCACCTCGGTGGGGGGCTCATCCTTCGTGATCCACGTGGCCCACGCCATGGCGGCCATCCAGGCCGGGTTCTGTGAGGTGGCCCTCATCACCCACGGAGAGACAGGCCGCTCCAGCCGCGCCCCCGCTCCTGGCAACGCCAACTTGCCCCAGGCCCAGTACGAGACCCCCTACGGTCTCGTCGGGCCGCCTATCTCCTACGCCCTGGCCTGCCGGCGGTACATGCACGAGTTCGGAGAGGAGCGGACCCGCCAGGCCATGGCTGAGATCGCGGTTTCCACCCGCAAATGGGCACAGCTCAACCCCAAGGCCATGATGCGGGACCCCATGACCTTCGACGACTACCACAACTCCCGCTGGATCGCCTGGCCCTTCCACCTCATGGACTGCTGCCTCGTCACCGATGCTGGAGGGGCGGTGGTGGTGACCACCGCCGAGCGCGCGGCCTCCTGCAGGAAGAAGCCGGTCTGGGTCCAGGGGGCTGCCGAGGGCCACGACCACGGCATGATCAGCGCCATGCCCTCCTTCACCTCCCTCATCGCACGGGAGACGGGGAAGCGGGCCCTGGGGATGGCAGGGATCACCCACAGCGACCTCGACCTCACCATGGTCTACGACTCCTTCACCTACACGGTGCTTCTGAGCCTGGAGGACCTGGGGTTCTGCAAGAAGGGCGAGGGGCCGGACTTCGTCAAGGGCCAGCGGACTGCCCCTGGAGGCGACTTCCCCCTCAATGCCAGCGGAGGCGGCCTCTCCTACACCCACTCAGGGATGTACGGGGTCTTCCTCTTGATCGAGGCAGTCCGGCAGCTCCGCGGGGAGTGCGGCCAGCGCCAGGTCAAGGCGAAGAAGGACCCCTCCCAGCATGCGAAGACCGTCCTCTGCAACGGCACCGGCGGCTCCCTCTCCTCCTGCGGCACTGTGGTGCTGACCAGGGACTAGCGGGGACGCAAAACTTGCCAAGGCACCGCGGCCTCAAGGCTGCGGCATCACGCCCCTGCCTTCAGGCGGGGGTAGAACGCTTCTGGAGGTCAGGAAGATGACACAACAGGCCCAGCAGGCACCGCCGCGCCGGCCATCCCCCGTCCCCCAGCCCGAATCCGACTTCTACTGGCAGAAGTGCAAGGAGCATGAGCTCTGGGTGCGACGGTGCAAGGAGTGCCAGAGGACCTACTTCTACCCCAGGGACATCTGCCCCAACTGCTTCTCCCGCAATACGGAGTGGAGCAAGACCAGCGGCAAGGGCAAGCTCTACTCCTACGCCATCGCCCACCGGGCCCCCATGCCCGCCTTCCAGGCCATGACCCCCTACGTCATCGCCCTGGTCGAGCTGGAGGGCGGAGCCCGCATGCCGACCAACCTGATTGGGGTGGAGCCTGACCCAGCCAAGATTCGGTGTGACATGCCCGTGGAGGTGGTCTTCGAGGACGTGGACGAGAAGATCAGCCTGCCCAAGTTCCGGCCCGCAAGCTAGGCCGAAGCCGAGACAACGGCAGAGAGGGGCAGACGCCCTGGCGCGGGGCGGCTTGCCCCTCTCTCTTTGGCCAAGGGAGCCCTCGACCCTGGAAAAAAGGGTACAGCGCAGGTATAATTTTAGATGAAGGAGGCGACTCCCGTCCCGAAAGGAGAGCTATGGCGCTGTACCTGAGCCGGCTTGGCGACTACGGTGTCCGCATCATGCTTGCAGTGGCAGTTCACCGCGGCCATGGGCTGGTCATCGCACGACGGATCGCCAAGCGCCATCTCATCCCCTCACCCTTCATGCGGAAGATCATCGCCCTCCTGGTTGCTGCCCGGCTCCTGGAGACCCGCCGCGGCCGAAACGGCGGGCTCATGCTTGGCCGACCACCTCAGGAGATCACCCTGAAGGAAGTAGTCGAGGCGCTGGAAGGCCCCATGCTCCTCAACCGCTGCCTGGCGGCACCAGGGACCTGCCCCCTGGACTGCATCTGCCCTGCGCGTCCCGTATGGCGGCAGGCACAGCAGGCAGTGGCCAACGTCCTTGGCTCTGTAACCCTGGCAGACCTGGCGGCCCAGCGGAAGGCCCTCGGAGCCAGCGCACGGCAAAACCGGCGCCCTTCGCCGGCGTTGTTGTCCCCTGGCAGTGCATTGGTGGGGGCCTCGACAACCTCTCTCATCGCCCAGCCCTGACGGTCCCAATTTCCTCACACGCTCTGAGCGGAGCGCAGAATCTCCTGGCCTCGCTCAGGGTGACGAGGAACTGTCAGGTCAACTCTTATCAGGGTGATGAAAAACCCTTTTCGACCATCCCCCATCCCCCTTTCCTTCGCCAGGCTCAGGACAGGCTCTGGCCAGGAAGGGGGGGTAAATTGCATCTGGGGGACACCCCTTCGTCAGGCTCAGGGCAGGCTCCCAGACCCCCGTCAAAGGGGCTTCGCCCCTCTGATCACCC
>JACQUN010000123.1 GCA_016210285.1 Chloroflexota bacterium | reverse complement strand
CCACGGCCACAGAGTAATTTTAAAACAGCTTCTTACAGTGTCTTGCTGGCAGACCCAACTGACCCAGCGGGGCTCTACGGGGCGAATAACGATGCCCTCTGGCACAGCGCTGACCGGGGCGCCACCTGGCAGGTGGTAGCCCAGGGCCTCTCAGACCGGGTCCAACCGCGATTGCACTTCCTGGTCCACCCCCAGTCCCCTGGATGGCTGCTGGCCTGGGATGAGCGCTCTCTATGGCGTTCGCAGGATGGGGGAAAGACCTGGGATAAGCGGGCTTTGCCTGTGCGCGTGTCCGAGGGTCAGCACCAGATCATCCTGCACCCCTGGGATAGTCAGAGGTTTTTTCTGGTGGTAGCGGATTTCAACAACCAGAAGGTTTACTCCACCCGCGACGACGGCGAGAGCTGGGAGCAGTTAGAATTGCCAGCGACAAGACCTCCTGCCGGAACTTTGAGCTTTGACCCGGCAGGGCAGCTCTACGTGGGCGCTGGGAGGAGCAATGGTCGCAATACTCCGGTACCGAGGCTGTACATCTCCTCAGAGGGGGGGAAGGACTGGCAGATGGTGGAGGGGGAGGTGAAAGGATCGTATGGGTGGTACTTTGCCGGCCTGTGGACCACCGAGGCGCTGTTCGTCGAGCCGAGCGATCCCCGTATCCTGCTGGCATATATCAACAACTCGCTGATGCGCAGCACCGATGGGGGGCTGAGTTGGAGAGATATAGGCTTGCAGGGAAGTGTAGGCTTTGCTCCTGACTACGCTGAGATCATGGGGTATCCCCGCGAGCCAGGGATCTACTATCTGGCTGACATCCGGGGCATCTTTCGCAGTGTGGATTTCGGTCAGAGCTGGGAGCGACGAACTGAGGGACTGCCTCCAAGAGCTTTTTTCTCCATGAGTTATCACTTGGCCATGGACCCCTTGCGACCTGGGACCCTCTATGCTGCAGTGGGCAACAGCCGGCTATGGCGCAGCAGGGATGCGGGCCTGAACTGGGAACATATAGCAACCTTGATGCCCGACCAGTATATCTATGCCCTGGTCATTCATCCTCTGGAGCCGCAGAAATTGTACCTAGTGACCGCAGAAGGTCTCTACCGCACGGAGGATGAGGGGCTGAACTGGAATTCTCTTCTGGACAGGGGGGATAGGGTCTTTGCCATACCGCGCCTGCGCCTCGACCCCTTTGATCTGACGCACCTTCTCCTAGTCACGGGTCCTGAACTCCTGGAGACCAGGGATGGTGGCCAGACCTGGAAGTCTCTCAGTGAGGGCTTGACAGCGCGGCCCTGGTTCTACGACGCCGCCGTAGATCCTGGCGATGGCGAAATGGTCTACGCCGCCACTCCTTGGGGAGTGTATCGGCTGAACCGGACCGCTCAGATCACCGCAGTGGAGGAGGAAGAGGAAGTCAGGCCGCAGCGCTTCTCCCTCTCCCCCAACTACCCCAACCCCTTCAATCCCTCTACCACTATCCGCTTCACACTGCCGCAGCGGGGTGAGGCGGAGTTGTCCATCTACAGCCTGCTGGGCCAGCGGGTGGCCACCCTGGTACAAGGGGTGCAGGAAGCTGGGCCGCACCTGCTGCAGTGGGATGGGCGGGACGACGGGGGGAGGGAGCTGGCCAGCGGGGTCTATTGCTGCCGACTCCAGGCCGGCACCCAGGTGGAAACCCGCAAGCTGCTCCTGCTCAGATAGGCCCCTGATGTTGGCAGCGTGCTGTGGGCCATCCATCCAGGCAGCGCTGGCAGAATCTCTGGGTAGGGCCATCCTGCCGGCGTGAAGATTGGCACCCCAGCCAGGGAGGATTTTCCACCCAAAAAACAGCCTGCACATTCTTCCGACCAGCGAGTCTTATATGTAGGTAGCCCTCTTTCCCTCCCGGAGAACCACGATGAGTGATAAAGACCAGGCCCTGGTGCGGCAGACCTTGGCCGGCCACAACGAGGCGTTTGGGGTGCTGGTAGACCGATACAGCGGGCTGGTCTACAGCCTGGTCCTGGAGTTGGTGCGCCGGCCCGAGGATGTGCAGGACTTGGTGCAGGAGGTTTTCTGCAAGGCGTACCAGCAACTGTCCAGCCTGCGCCGCCCAGCCAGTTTCCCCTCCTGGCTGGCGCGGATCGCCCACAACACCGCCCTTTCCTGGCTGCGACAGGAGAAAAGCCGTCACCAGGTCGAGGTGTTGAGCCAGCACTGGATCTTGCCGGCTTCTCCACCCCAGCCAGATCGCCAGGCAGAGGAGAATGAACACGCCGATCTCCTCTGGCGTTGCATGGATCGGCTGCCTGCGGCCCAGCGCCGGGTGGTGGTGCTTTTCTATCTGGAGGGGTGTACCTATCGGGAACTCGCCCGTTTTCTGGGCAAGTCCGTGGCCACGGTGCGCTGGTATCTGTTTCAGGCTGAGCGCCGGCTGGGCCATGAACTGGGCTTGAGATTAGGGGAGGAACAGCAGAAGAAGAGTCTGGATCGGCGGCGGTTGCGGGAGAAGGTGCTGGCCAGTCTGTCGATAGGAATGGGGGCGTATTCCAGGAGCGAGGCCCTGCCCTGGTCGCCCCTGGAACGCCTGCTTCAACTGGGGCGGTTCTCCTCCCAGGGTCTACTGGCGATCTGTTTCCTGGGATCGGCCTTGTTGCACCTGCTGGGAATGGGGGCGCTCAACTACGGTTGGCCATCGGTGGAAGGGCCAGCATCCGGTTTCAGCCTGATATTGCAGGAAGGGCCCCAGGCAAAAGCGCGGCCTGTCAGCAGTTTCATAGGAGAAGCCAGCGGCCAGCCCGGCCCGGTTCAAGCCCCGAATTCATCACCTGCAGTCCAGAGGCCCTCTACTTCAAGCCCCGCAGCTGCACAGATCCCGATAGGGCCTCCCGCGCCACCCTTGGCCCAGCCCTGGCAGCCCAGCCCATCGGCTTCGGTCCTGGCAGAAATGGCGGCCCAGGTCGCCAGGGAGAGGCCGGCACTGCCGCGCCTGGATGACCTGGGGCAAGCCGACCTCTCTCACGCTTCGCCGCCGGCTGTAGCGGTGGCGACCTCGGCCTTCGACTCGCTGTCCAGCCAGTACGAGCGCTCCGGCCAGTTCCAGGCCATGGTGCGCTACGAGAACCCCGCTGATCCGCAGTCCATCCAGGGCTTTGTCCACCTGGGGCAGATCCAGTCCATGAGGGTCAACCAGGCCGGCGCCTCCGGGGCTGGCACCGACACCGGCGAACAACTGAGCCAGTTGGACGGCCTGGTCCATGCTCTGGAGACCTTCACCCAGATCAAGGCGGATCTGGCCCCCAGCCTCACCCTTGCCGATCCCCGCCTGCTCGACCTACCCATCGTCGCCCCCCTGAGCCTGCCCAACGAGTCGGAGATGGAGCATCTGAGCCGCTACCTGATGGAAGGGGGCTTCGTCCTGAGTTCCGGTATGCCCTTCGAGGCCTTCCGCGAAGGACTGGAAAAGTACGGGCACCTAGTATGGGGCCAGGAGGTGTGGACCGAGTACCTGACCGAAAGCCATCCGCTCTTCTCGGCCTACTTCCCGCTCAAGGGGGTGCCCCGCACTGAGCGGACCCTGACCACGGAGGGTACCCCGGCCCAGAAGAGCGGGTCGCCTCGGCTGCGCCAGGACCGCATGCTCGGGCTCTTTGTGAAGGGACGCCTGGCCGGGGTGGAGTTCTATATGCCCCCCAGGAGGGTCGGGCGCATCGAGCAGTACGAGGACATTGCCCAGTCCCAGCTGGCGGTCAACATCGTGGTCTACGCCCTCACCCAGGAGGGGTCCCTCACCCGCCGCTGGGCGCCGGTCCTCCACTGAGGGGGCATATTGAGATAGGAGGCAAGATGCACATCCGCTGTATCGCTGCATGCCTGACCTCGATCCTCTGCTCTTGGGCGATCCAGGCGCTGGCTGAAGGGTTTGTCTGTGCCGGCAGCCAGGGCGCCGTACTCGGGGAGTCCATTCCCGTCGACGCCGCTGCCAAGCCGGTCCATATCTCCCAATCCAGCACCACCGGCACCCGCCAGGCCCTGGTGCTCTTCGCCCGCTTCAAGGGCGAGCCAGCTGATCCGGTGCCTTCGTGGGCCGCCGATATTTTCAATCCCACCCTCCCTGGTAGCTTCTCCCATTTCTACGACACCATGTCCTTTGGCAAGTTGCGGGTGCGCGGGGAGGTGGCTCCACGGGTGTACGAGTCGGGGCAACCAGCCTCGGTCTATATCTCTAGCGACCCCACCGAAGAAGGCCGGTTTGGGGTATTCGCCATGGAGATCCTGCGCCAGGCAGATCAGGACCTGGATTTCTCCCGCTTCGACGATGACGGG
Source organism: Chloroflexota bacterium (assembly GCA_016210285.1). The sequence continues at coordinate 4,011 of JACQUN010000123.1, read as the reverse complement.
CCAGACGGCATCTCCAACTCCGGGGACGACGACGGGGTGGTAGATGCCCTTTTAATCGTGCTGGAGAGAGTACCCGCTGGCTTCCTGTTAGGAGGAGCTACGGGCATAGGCCGGCTGGGCTTTGAGGAGTCCTATATCACTGGGGACGCTGGGAAGTCCGGGGAACGGATACGCGTAGCCGCCAACCAGGGCACGATTCAGCAGGGCCGCAGCTTTGCCGAGGCAGCAGGCGCCATGTGCCATGAATACGGGCATGTGCTGGGCCTGCCAGACCTCTACAACACGGAGTTCTTGGAGAAGGCGGGTGTTGGTCCAGAGGAGGACTCCGGAGGGGTGGGCGCTTGGTGCCTGATGGGGTGGGGCGCTGCGGGCTGGAATGGCGACGATGGCCCCAACAGTTTATGCGCATGGAGCCGGGCTCAACTGGGCTGGAGTCAGATCACCCGAGTGGCCAGTGACGCCGAAACCATGCGCCTGGCAGCGGTGGAAAAGACCGGAGCGGTCTACCAGATCCCAGTGGCCGAAGGCGAGTACTTTCTGCTGGAGTATCGACAGCGGGCCGGCACCTACTACGACCGGAACATCCCCGGTGAGGGCCTGCTGATCTGGCATGTGCAGGAAACCCTCCCCGGCGCCGAAAGCACCCGCTTTGTGGTGGATCTGGAGTGTGCCGATGGCCGCTGGCGCGACGCGGGATATCCCCTAGGTAAAGAGATAGATGCGCAGGGCGGTGGGGATAACCTCGACTTCTGGGCGCACGATGAGGAGTACGCCCGCCTGCACGCCGGCAACCTGGGGGATGCCACGGACCCCTTCGACGGGGTGCGGTTCACGGCCTTCACTGCCCGCACCAACCCCAGTTCCCACAGCAGCGACCGGCGACACAGCATCCAACTCACCGATCTCCGTATGGAAGGGGACACGGCCTTTGCCCAGGTGCAGGTCGATCCACCGCTGATCAGCTTGGAGAAAGTGGGGCTCTTCGACGCCAGCCGCGACAGCGCCCTGGTGGCTGGGGAGGAGGCGCAGGTCCGCTTTGTCCTGGCCAATCTAGGGGGATTCAGGGCAGCGCAAGTGAAGGGGGTGCTGACTACCACAGATTCGCTGGTGGAGATCCTCCAGGCAGAGGCAATTTTCGGCGCGGTGGAAGTGGATGGTCAGACCTTCGCCGAGCCGGAAAGCGGTTTTCCCCGGTTGCGTTTTGCAGGCTCCTTCGCCGGCACCCACACCGCCCAGTTGACGCTGCAAATTTACGCAGATGGAAAACAAGTTCAGGAAGTACCTCTCACCTTAACCGCGATCTCGGCCCGCCAGCAGGTGCGACTAGGGACACTCATCGACAGCCTGGGGAATGGGGACGGCCTGGCCCAGGCAGGGGAATTCATCCGCCTGGGGTTGCAATTGGAGGTGGAGGAGCCGGAACTCTTGTCCTTGCTCCAGTTTCACCTGCGCGCCCTGGATGAGCGGGTGGTGGCTGCCAGCGGGCCAGAGGTGTTGTTCCCCCGCCGGGGAGACCCGGTAGTGGAGGCCGTGCTCACTCCTGAGTTCCTGATACCCGCCGGCCTGGGAGCGGGCGCCCAGTTGGGTTTTGAGCTGAGGGTGCAGAACCTGCCCAAACCCAACTACCACACCCCGGGGGATACGGTCCACGTCATCTGGCAGGACACCCTCTTTGTAGAGGTCAGCGCCGGCCCTGACCAGACCCCACCCAGGGTGGGCGAGCCCTTAGTTTTTTTCATCAGGGACGGGCTGCGCCTCTTCCTGCCGGACTATCGGGTCCTCGAAGGGAGCAGGCTGCACACGGTAGAGGTCCAGGTCTTTGACTCGGCGGGCACGGCTCTGCTGGAGACCATTCCTCTAGTGCCCACTGAGCAGGGTCACGAGGGGCAGTGGTCCGCACCAGCCCCAGGTGAGTACCTGATCCAAGGATGGGCAGAGGATGAGGAAGGCAACCGGGGCCGCAGTGCATTGCGGCGCATCACAGTGCGCCCCACAGGAGTAGAGCAGGCCGCTACCGCGCGCGCAGCCAACCTGCTGGGCAAAGGAATTCCCGGGACTGCGACCTATGCTCCAGACGGCCAGTTGCTGGCGGTGGCCAGTAGCGCTGGGATCTGGCTCTACGAGGCCAGCACCTTCCAAGAGATCGGTCTTTTGGACAGTCGCGGAGGGTTTGTGCGGAACATAGCTTTCACTGAAGATGGCCGGCTCTTGGTCATCTCCGTGGACTCCCAGGGGGTATATCATGGAGAAGAGTGGGAGATCTCCTTTGCTGGGAAGGTCCAACTGCTGAAGGAAACAGTCCTGAAGAACCAGCCGGTGAATGCGTTCGCCTTCAGCAGGGACGCCCGTTTCCTGGCGATTGCCAGCGCCGCAGACAAGAGTGCGGAGATATGGGACACGGAGCATTGGACTGAACTGGCCGTGTTGCCCCACCCGAGCAGGGTAATGTCCCTTGGCTTTTCACCAGATGGAAAACTCCTGGCCGTCGGGGCTGGGGACAAGAAGATCCACCTGTGGGACTTGGAGAACTATCAGGAAGTATCAACACTAGACCACGGAGATGTCGTATGGAATGTGACCTTCAGTCTGGATGGGACCGTACTGACTTCTGCCGGCTCCCTATCTCCCACCACGGTCCGCCTGTGGGATGTGGCCCGTGGTGAGGAATTAGGGAGCTGGCCCTTCAGCGAGCAGGTGCAGGGCATGGTTTTCAGTCCGGATGGCCGGACCCTGGCTATCCGCATGTCGAGTGCGTGGGAACTGTGGGATGTGGCGCAACAGCAGCGTCTCGCCTCCTTTGCTCAAGGTGGAATTCCCGTTTTCAGTCCGGATGGCCACACCCTGATCACCAGCGAGTCCTGGCCTGCGGTTGCCCTAAGGGTCTGGGATGTGATACGACGCCGGGCACTTTTTAGTCTCGGAGGATATACCAAGGGTGTCCTCAATCTGGCCTTCAGTCCAGATGGCCAGATTATAGCTACCAGCCACGAGGACAACATAGTGCGGTTGTGGGAGGTGGAACACCGCCAGGAATTGGCAGTCTTGCCGGTCTCAGGGATCTTTTCCCAGGATGCCGGGGGCATTCTGGCCTTCAGCCCCGATGGCCGGCTGCTGGCTGTAGGGGGTGGAGATACCACGGTCCGCCTGTGGGAGGTGGCCACCAGGACCGAGGCTGGAATAGTGCAATGGGAGCAGAATGGCGCGGTGGAGACCGTGGTATTCGATCTGGCTTTCAGTCCGGACGGCCGGCTGCTGGCAGTGGCCTCTCGTACCCCCAAGGGCCAAGGCGCCCGGGTGCATCTGTGGGACCGGTCAGCAGACAAAGAAGTGGCGGTATTCGAAGACCAGACCAGTCGAGTGCGCGCCCTGGCTTTCAGCCCCGATGGCCAATGGCTGGCCATGGGCGGCTTCGAGCGCCAGATCGTCCTGCGCGCCCTGGCAGGGCAGCAGGAAAAACGCATCGCGCGCGGCAAGGTGAGTGGCGTGGTTTTCAGCCCAGACGGCAGATTTCTCGCCTCAGCGCATGGGGAGGGGGGGCTCGATTCCACGGTGAGTCTATGGGATGTGGAGAGCTTGCAGGAGCTGGCCACCTGGTCTGGCCCCAGAGGCACCTGGGTGAACGCCCTGGCCTTCAGCCCAGGCGGCCAGCTGCTGGCTGCTGCTGCTGCTGGACTGGGCAGCGCGCTCTGGCTGTGGGACGTGGCCCGGCAGCGCGAGACGACAGCGCTCAAGGGGCACACCTTCTGGATACAGACCGTGGCCTTCAGTCCTACAGGCAACCTCCTGGCCTCGGGAAGTCTAGACGGCACGGTGCGGCTATGGCGCTCAGAGTTGCCCACTGCCGTCGGGGAGGAGTACGCCCTGCCGGCCACCTTCTCCCTCTCCCCCAACTACCCCAACCCCTTCAATCCCACCACCACCCTCCGCTTCAGCCTACCCCAGGCGGGCGCGGTGAAACTGTCCATCTACAACCTACTGGGGCAGCAGGTGGCCACGCTGGTGCGCGGGGTG
>JACQUN010000115.1 GCA_016210285.1 Chloroflexota bacterium | reverse complement strand
GCAGAGGGGCGAAGCCCCTTTGCCGGGAGTCTGAGGGTGTCCCTCAGATACAAATTCTTCCCCCTTCCTGATCAGGAAGGGGGCCAGGGGGATGGTCGAAAGAGTTTTTCAGCACCCTGCTAGTCTACTCTCTGGAGTTCGGCAGGGCGCTCAGAAAGCCTTGGGTGTCACCGGAACAGGGCGAGCGGGTTCAGCGAGATGTCCCGGTCGTAGGCGTCTACCCCCTCTTTCCGCTTGAGGTAAGCTACCACTGCATAGGTCACGGGGGTGGCCAGGACCTCATAGGCCATCTTGGCCAGCCACTGCACCAGGACGATATGGAGCAGCACATCCCTCGGCACGATCCCCCCGAGGGCCAGGGTGCCAAAGACCAGGGAGTCCAGCCCCTCGCCGACGATGGTGGAGCCGATCGTCCTGGCCCACAGCCACCTGCCAGCGGTCAACAGCTTCATGCGGGACAGGATGAGCGAGTTGGAGAACTCCCCCACCAGGTAGGCCGCGAAGGAAGCCGCAAGGATTCGTGGGGTGGAGCCCAGAATCGTCTCGTAGGCATCCTGGCCTTTCCAGACGGGGGCGGGGGGCAGCATCCCTCCTGCCCAGAAGGCCAGCACCATCACCAGGTTGCAGAGGAAGCCCAGCCAGATGACCAGTCGGGCATGGCGATAGCCATAGACCTCCGTCAGGACGTCACCCAGGATGTAGCTGATGGGGAAAATGATGATGGCAGCGAAGAGGACCTGGCCCGCGATCCCCATCAGCTTCACCGCCATGATGTTGGAGGTGAGCAGGGTGGTGACGAACAGGACGGTGAGCAGGAGGAAGAGGGGGGTGATTCGGAGCCTTGCCTGTGAGGAGGTCATGGCAGTGCTATTCTACCTGCTTCAGTTCGCGTTTGCCAGGAGGCTGGAGCAGGCCCACCTGTCTGCCTCGCCTTTGAGGCGTGCCCTCAGTAGAACCACTTGAGGTTTTTGGTCCAGTAGTAGATCAGGTAGCTGCCTGCACCCACCAGGGCCAGGGCCCCGATGCGCTCCACATAGGGCGTGAGGCGGCGCAGGCCCAGCCCAACAACCCCTCGGAAATAGACCACCCCCAGGGTGACTGCCACCAGCACGGCGCCCATCCCCAGCCCATAGCTGACGAACTGTGCAATCCCCGCCAGGTAGCCTCCTGCCGCCAGGGCACTCCCCACTACCACCAGGAACACGGGCAGGGTGCAGCTCAGGGAGGCAATGCCGTAGGCGATGCCGAAGAGGAAGAGGTCCCGCACGCCGCGGCCCCCGCCAGGGCGCATGACGCGACCGGCTACCATGACCCCAATATGTCGCCTCGTGAACAAGAGCCACAGCCCCAGCAGGATGAGCCCCGCCCCCACCACGAACCCCCAGATCGGGAAGACCCTGGTCAAAGCCATCCCCCCCGCAGAGATAACCAGGCCAACGACGCCGAAGAGCACGACAAACCCCGCTGTTGCCGCTAACCCCAGCGCCAGGGCGCGGGCGCCTCGCACCAGGGGATTCACCTGCTCGTCTCCCAGCCCCAGGTGATACGCGATATAGGCTGGGAGCATAGCGAAGCCGCAGGGGTTCACCGTAGCCACCATCCCGGCGGCAAAGGCGTACCCGACAGGGAGCAGGTCCGTGACGCCGGTGGCCCCTGCCTGGACGCTGTACTGGAAGGTAATGGCCAGGAAGAGGAGGCCGCCAACAATGGCGGCGGGGAGGACATAGGACGCCACAGCCCCTATCTTGCCCACCCACGCCTTCGGGACTGGGATGCCCTTCAACAGTCCCACCCTATGCGAACCCTCTCGAATGAGCAGTGTTTCAACGCCGTGCCTCCAGGTTCCCCGGTGCAGCCCTTGGAGCTCTTGACACAAGATGGGATGCAGCCAGCGCTGTCCAGGGGATTCGCCGTGCGGATACTCATAGATGTGACCCGCCTTCTCTACGGTGGGAGCAGGCGGTCGCGGGCAAACTCCGGGTAGGCAGGGGCCAGCTTCTCCCTCACCACCGTGCGCAGCACCCGCAGCTCCTCCTGAGTCGGCGGGGCCGTAACCCTGAGTCGCGGTCCGACCTGGAGAGGGAAGCCGGTGTTGTCCTGAACCTGTTCGAGGGACACGCCGGGGTGGAGGGACGCCAGCGTCCAGCCTTTGGCCTCCTTGTCGAAGGAGAGCACCGCCAGGGGCGTGACCAGGAGGGTGGGGCCGCCGATGCGGTGTACACTGGCGGGTGAGCTTCCCGCGGCAGTCACGAAGTCCACCTGCTCCACGAAGGTGCGGCGGGTGTGTTCGGTGCGGAAGAGGATGACCCGGCGGGCCATGTAGTAGAGCATGGCGGAGCCATAGGCCCCCGCGGCCCTGACCCTGGGCGCTCTGTATTCCCCGATGACGTGCAGGTTGAAGTTCCCGTGCCGGTCTATCTGAATGCCGCTGATGAAGAAGAGGTCCAGCCCGCCCCGCTGCGCCAGGAAGTGGAACTCGCTGCTGCCCCCGGTGAAGGGGTAGTACTCCTCCAGGGCCAGGATGATGATGGTCGCCTCGGGGGCGTGGGTCTGCTCCGCCAGGATGCATGCCGCCGCCGGGACGGGCGAGTGGGCTCCCACTGCTGCCGTCTCCCCATTGTGCACCTCCCGCGCCATGACCACGGCCATCAGCTCTTCGGGGGCATAGGGTTGTGGCATCAGCGCCTCGTGGAAGCCAGGCCCACCCGCTCCTGGTACTGGGCCTCGTCGCTGGTGGTGGAGACGTACCGCCTGAGATAGGCCTGGAAGGTGGCGTCGGAGCGGGCCGCTTCGGCGTACTCTCGCACATGAGCCAGGTCCGGCGGATAGAGACCACGGACCCCAGCAGGGTGGGCTCCGTGAGGTGCCAGGACGACGGCTGTGGTGTAGATGGCGGGGACGAAAACCCCATCGCCGTCCCGGTGGGTGATGGGTCGGTCGGCAACCTGCTCAGCGGTGACGATGACCCGGCGGGAGGACTGGGCCACCATGAGGTCATCCCGCTTGCCTGGGGTGATGAAGTTGCCTTGCCGATCAGCCAGGACGGCGTGGAAGAGAGCCACCTCAGGGTTGATGGCCGGGGCTAGCACCAGCTCCTCGCCAGGGTTGAAGGGGTTGCCCGTCACCTTGAAGTCCGTGCGATGCCGCAGCAGGTCGGAGCCCAGAAGCCCACGCACCGGTACGAAGGGGACGCCCATTGATCCAGCCTGGACCATGGAGAGGAGCACCCCTCAGGTGTTGTCTTTGACGGGGAGGCGTCCCGCCTCCACGGCCCGGCGGAAGTTGGGCCCGGCGCCGGCCTCGCCGATGGTCAGGTGGCATACCTCTAGCTCCCTCACGGCGCCAGCGCCGATGAGGAGGTCCATGTTGATGCCGCCACCTGTGACCCCCACCAGGCAGAGGCCCCTGCGACCCTGGCGGAGGAGCTCCCGAAGCAGGGCCATGGGTGCGCTCTCCAGGCCGCCGCCGGTCATGGCGATGTAGGCCCCGTTGCCGACAAGGAAGGCAGCCCCTTGCAGCGTGGTCACCTTCGACTTCATCTCCCCTCCTTGGGCCCGACGGGCTCGATGAGACCCCGGGATGCCAACGCTCGCTCTGCTCGGTTCACGGGGTCGGAGAGCAGGCCGGGCAACAGAGTGGGGGGGGAGGGTGTCCTCCCGATGCTGTCCGTGGGAATAGCATACGCCGAGAAAGCGGTCGCAGCAACACGCGCCAAGCCCTGGCACACCCCGACGGGTGAGGCGGCTATTGGGACAGAAGCTCGTCAAGGATGGAACGCAGCTTTTCAGGGGTCATGGGCCCCACAAACTTCCGAACCAGATTCCCGGAGCGGTCAACGAAATACTTCTCCGGAATGCCAGTGACTCCGTAGTCAACGGCAATCTTGCCCTGGGCGTCCAGCCCGTTGGGGTACAGGATGCTGAAGCGGCGGATGAACCCCAGGGCATCCTTCTCCTTGTCCCAGATGGCTATGCCAACAAACTCCACCCCCCGTTTCTGATACTCCCCGGACACCTGGGCCAGGCCAGGGGCCTCTTCCCGGCAGGGCGGGCACCAGGAGGCCCAGAAGTCAATGACAACCACCTTCCCTCGCAGGTCGCCCAGCCGAAGGGCACCTCCGCCGAAGGTGGAGAGGGTGAAGTCCCGTGCAGGCCCTCCTTTGACGGCGACCTCGCCCAGGCTTTGGAAGATGGCCCCACCTCCTGGCCTTCCTCCTGCGCGACCGAGGCCCCAGCCCAGCAAGGCGAGAAGGGCAGCCAGGGGGACAAGGGTTGCCAGCAGAATAAGAGGTCGTCGCAGCTTCACGTTGATGCCTTCTCGATACCGGGCTGTCTTATACGGGGCGCGTGGTGGGCGGCTCCTCTCCCTTCTCTTGCAGGGCTTGCTCCAGAAGCCTGGTTTTCAGCTCCCCTCGCCGCCGCTGGTGCTCCGCCTCGCTGAGCTCCCCCCGGGCAAAGCTGTCATCCAGGCGGGCTATGGCTGCAACGAGGGCTTCTCGCTCCGCCGGTGAGGCGGCGGAGGCCAGCGCAGGGGCGCGGGCGCGTCGCCGCAGCAGGGCGTACCCCAGGATAGCCAGCAGCGCCATGCCCAACAGTGAGGCCAAGGCCATGATGCCATACCGGCCAGGGGCCATCACGTTCTGTACCCCTTGGGTGGGAGATGCTTTGGGCAGACCTCGCAGTGTAAGCTGAACCACGGATTCAGGGGTGAGTTGCTGCCCCAGCAGACTCTGGTAGCTGGTCTTCTCCACCTCTTGTGACGGCTGTTCCTGGAGGCCAGAAACCTTCACTGCGGCAAGGGGCTGGGGCACCAGCACCCGGAAGGCGTCGGCGCCAAGAGGGAAGCGCCGGGTGACGGCAAGCTCGCTTCCCTGATACGGCGTTCGGTAGGCAAAGAGGAGCTGGTGGGTCCCCGGGGGCACCGGGGAGGTGACCGCGAACCCCCGGTCCACCTGAAGCACGTCGCCGCCCACCAGGTCGCTCTCCAGGTGGAACTCCTGGGCGCCTGGCGGCAGGGAGAAGCGGAGCAGGGTCATGGAAGCCGGCTCCTTCACCCCCGGGACAACGGTGCGGGTGCCGACGTTCTCCAGCACGACCATTTCCAGGAAGGCTACCGAGCGTCTCCCGGGGTCGGGATCTGTGATGAGGAGGACGTTGCTGCGGATACGGATGTCTTCCAGGCTGCTGGCGCTTTCATAGATCCGCAGGACCACGGGGTCGCCCTCCTTTGCTGGGGCAGGCTCCGCGACATACCCTGCCGTCTGGTACACCGTGAGCAGGACGTAGCGTGTTCCTTCGCCCCCTGGGAGAGCTTCGAAGGTGAAGCGGCCCTCTGAGTCCAGGAGCGCCGTGCGGCTCTCCACCGCCTGTTCTCCCTTCAGGATGTGGAGGGTTACCTCAAGCCCCGCGGGAACACCTCCCCCCGGGGTTCCGTTCACGACCACGCCCGAGAGGGTGGTGGGCTGGTCGGCGAAGGTGGGAGAGGCCGCAGGGGCAATGGCCAGCATCAGGGCGGTGAGGAGGGCGGGAATCCACAGGAGATGCTTCACGGTGGGCTCCCTGTGCTGGAGGAGGCAGCATCCTTCGCTGGGTTCGCCTGGCGAAGAGCCTTGACCTCTTCCTCCAGGGCTGCAGCCAATGCCTGCGCAGCCTCGGACTGCTCCACCTCTTCCTTCAGCGCGGCTGCTGCCTGGAGGCGGTAGTCGTGGAGGCGTGCCTGGAAGTCCGCCTCGTTGATGTGGCCCAGTTCGTACTCAAGCTGAAGGGTGTTGATCTCCTGGTAGATGGCTTCGCGGCGCAGCAACGCCTCCTGGGAGGTGTCCCTGGGCAATGTCGCCCTTCGACGGTCCCGCTGCAGGAAGGGGATGAGCAGAATCCCCACCGACAGGAGGATTACGAGGGCTCCGATCAGAAAGAGCATGGACGCTCTATCCTGTTCCTGGTCGTGCTATCCATTAGGAATGCCTATCCCTCTTTCTTCTCGCGCAGCGGCGCTCCCGCGGTGGCTGGCGCCTTCTCCGCAACCCGGACAGGGTAGGGCACAGGGCGTCGGCCCGGCCAGAGGGCGACCAACGTGCCGAGGATGAGGAGTGGCCCTGCAACCCAGATCCAGAGCACCAGCGGGTTCACCAGGATGCGGAACACTGCGCTTCCATCCTCAGTGAACTCACTGGTGATGATATAGAGGTCTTCCACCGGCGTGGAGCGGATTGCGGCCCGCGTGGCTGTATTGGGGGAGTTGTTGGGATAGAAGTCATAGCCCGTTGTCAGGGTGGCAATAGGGGTCGTCTTTCGGAGCACCTGGAGCCTTGCGCGCCGCTCAACGCGGTTGGGCCGCTCCAGCGCCGTAGCGCCGAGGTATTGGAGGGTGTAGTCGCCCACTGTTATCCGCTGCCCTGGGGCGAGGGTCACATCTCGCTGAACACGGTAGAAAGAGGAACCGGTGACACCCAGGGCGAGGAGGACAATAGCCAGATGCACGACGTACCCCCCATATCGGGGGCGGTTGGCGGCGATGAGCCCTGCGAACGCCAGGAGGGGGTTCTCACCCTTGCGCTGCCGAGCTCGTGTCCCGCGCACCCACTCCCGCAGGACCCCTCCGACTGCCAGGGCGCACACTCCAAAGGCGACGACGGGATATGGCTTGCGTATCCCTACCAGCAGGGACACCGCCACGACCGCCACGGCTACACCACCTGGGACCACCAGGGCTTGCCCCACGCCACGCCATGAAGCACGCCGCCAGGGCAGCAATGGACCCACCGCCATGAGGAGGATGAGGGCCAGGAAGAGGGGCCCGGTCACCTGGTCGTAGTAGGGCCGAGCTACGGTGACGACCGCCCCACGGAGCGCCTCGGACAGGAGCGGGAACGTTGTTCCCCAGACGATGACGAAGGTGATGGCCAGGAGCAGCAGGTTGTTGCCGAGGAAGGCGGCCTCTCGAGAGAAGCCAGACTCCAGGGACGCCGCGCTGGTGAAGTTAGTGTAGCGCCACAGGAAGATGCCTATCGACCCGACCATGCTGGCGCCCATGAAGAGGAGGAACATCCATCCCAGCGTGGACTGTCCGAAGGAGTGGATGGAAGGCACCGACCCGCCCCGGTTCATGAACATCCCGTACTGGGCCAGCCCAAAGGCGGCGATGATCAGGGCGACGTTCCACATGCGGAACATCCCGCGCTGCCGCTGCACCACGATGGAGTGCAGAAAGGCCGTGAGGGGGAACCAGGCCATGATCCAAGCGTTCTCCACCGGGTCCCAACGCCAGTAGCCGCCCCATCCAAGGTTGGTGTAGGCCCACCATGCCCCAAGGAGATTCCCCAGGCTCAGGATGAGCCACGACACGAGGCCCCACGTTCGGCCAGCTTCGAGCCACTCATCGCCTACCTTGCCAGCCAGGAGCGCGCCCATCCCGAAGGCGAAGGGGACCACCACGGACATCAGCCCTGTCATCATTACCGGCGGGTGGAAGAACATCCCCGGGTGGGTGAGGAGCGGGTTGATTCCCTGGCCGTCGAGAGGGGTAAAGGGCAGGCGCACGAAGGGGCTGGCTAGGGTGGCCAGGATCCCCAGCAGGAAGGCCAGGGTGAGCATCAGGACGGTATTGGTGTAGGGGCGGCTTGCCTCGATGCGCCCTGGGCAGAGAGCTATAGCCAGCGCCGACATGGCCGAGAGAACCAGGGCGATGTACAGCAGCGAGCCTTCGTTGCCCGCGTAGAACGCCACCCAGGTGAGCCAGGGGGCCATGTCCCGGCTGCTGTGCGCTGCCACGTACCGGATGCTGAAGTCGTGGGTCAGGAAGGCATTGATAAGAATCGCAACGGCCAGGGCGATGACGGGGACCGTGAGGTAGGTGGCGTAGCGGGCGCTCGTCACCAGGTCCGGCAAGCGCCTCCACGCACCCAGGGCCGAGCCCACCGCTGCGTAGGAGGCCAGAGCCAGGGCGAGAAGGACTGCGAGGGCTCCCAGGTCAGCCATCCGTCAGCCTCTCCTTGTTTCTTCGCTTTGCCCAGGGCCTGGCTCACCGCCCTGAGCCGGGTCTTTCCCGCCGGGCGCATCCTGGGCGCCTGGCCTGGCGGTTCCCTGCAGGTCCTGGTCCACCAGGGAGAGGTAGGGCTCAAGACCCGCCTCGGGGGGCCTCCTCGTCTCCTGGGCGGGCGGGTTGGAGGAGCGTCGCATTCGGCGAACGGCCAGCACCAGCCCTATCCCTCCGGCGAGCAGCACAACAGGGGGAATCAGCCAGGCGGCCAGGGAGAACCCGTGCTTGGGGGGGGCCGCAAGGACTCTCTCGCCATACCGCTCGGCGAAGAACGCAAGGATCTGTTCCCTGCTGTCCCCGGCTGCAAGCTTCTCACGCACCATCGCCTGCATCTGCTTCGCCAGTTCCACCTGAGATTGGTCAATGGTCTCGCCAGGGCACACGGGGCAGATGAGGCTGCGATCAATCTCCTGAGCGCGTTGCTCCAGGGACGCGGGTTCCCCAGCCCCCTGGCAGGCCGCCAGAACGAGCAGCAGGCACAGGAGTGGCGACAGCAGCCACGGCAGTCTGTGAAGCTGAGCCAGGCGCTTTGCTCCCAAGTCTCGGTACTCGCCAGGGAAGCGCATACTTTCCTTCTCGTGTCCATTCTATCATTTTTGTGCGGACAACCACCGCCTTGCCCCTGTCAGCCTGCTGGCCCCACCAGTGCCACGAACAAAGGGGCACCCCCGCCGTGCGACGGGCGTGTCCTCCTCAAGGCCTGGCGGAGGCACAGCTTGTCCCTCGCAGCTATTCGTCGCCCCTGCGCTCTCCTTTTGTTATAGGCGGTGCCGAGGTGTTCTGCCAAGCGTGAGAATACTCGTCCCAGGGGATAACAATACCTGGCCAGCGGCGGATGAGCAGGGCTGAAGGGGGCAATGCAGCGGCGGGCCCTGATGCGGCGGAGACGTGCTGATGCGCCGAAGGCAGGGGCAGAGGCTACTGGCTCGCCAGGGAGCGGATGGCGTGCACCAGCATCCATCGCTCCTGCTCGGTCAACAGCTTCTTCCAGGCGGGCATGACAACAAGGCCGTTGGTGATGAAACTGAAGATCTCCCCATCCGTAAGGTTTTGCACCTGTGCGCTCGTCAGGTCTAACGTGACGATTGGGGTGTACTTGTACTTTTCGATAAGGAACTGCGTGGTGGTCGGGCCATCACCCTTCCCCTGGGCCCCGTGGCAGGGGGCGCAGTTGACCTGGAAGAGCCTGTTTGCCTGCTGCAGCACCTTCGCGTCCCTCGGCACCGGGTTCGCCAGGGCTTTGTACTGGTCGGGTTCATAGGCTAGCTCCCGCCCGGTGACAGGCACTGCGCCCTCAGGGGGGGCCAGCCGAGGCGGCTCCTGGGCGCGGACGGACTGCGAGTAGTGCATCTCGGTGAAGATGTCGATGGGGTAAGACCCCTGGGAACGGCCGGCGGTGCATCCTGCCGCCGCCAGCCCCAGCAGCGCCATCAGGAGGAGGCAGGGGACAAGGCGTGTCAGGGCAGACCGCGGGCGCCGCTGCCGGGTGGGAGCATGGGACACGCTACGCATCGCTATCATCAGGCCCCACTACTTCTGTTTCACGTCTTCGGCGCCCGCCTGGCGCAGCGCCTGCTCCGCTGCTGGCGCTCGCTCCTCCTGGCAGGACACCATGATTCCGATGTACCCCTCGGTGATGCGGACGTCATAGGGCTTGCTGCTCAGGCCGGGCAACCGCGACTCGAAGATGATGCCCAGCACCGTGAACAGGATGGCCCCCAGCATGGTCCCCTCGTAGGTGATGATGGTCATCGGAGGGATAGAGAGGATCGGCTTGCCTCCGGTGACCAGGGGATAGGCGAGCTGGGTCCCTGCTGTGAGAAGCAAGGCCACGGAGAAGCCGCAGACCGCACCCACCAGGGGGAAGAAGTAGAGGCGGTGGCGCGGCGGGGGCTCTCCGAAGGTCCCTTCAGGGTAAGGCGTCCCCGTCAGGATGTCGGAGTCCCGTACAGCGAATCCAGCCTTCTCAAGGGCGCTGACCCCCTCCGCTGCACGCTCCACTTCTTTGAAGAGGCCGAGGATATGTCGCATAGGCATAGTGGCACCCTCACTCACGCATGGTTGCGGGGACTTTCCGGCGGCCAACCTGGATCTCGTCCTTGAGCACCTGGCCCTCTTTCTGCTCTGCCAGAGGGATCAAGGGGAAGAACTTCCCAAAGGTAAGGAGCCCTAAGGCGACCAGGGCAAAGGATCCCGCCACCAGGATAATCTCCACGGCACTGGGCCGGTAGGTTGCCCAGTCAAAGGTGAAGACCTGCTTGCGGGCCAGCCCCGGCACAATGATCAGGAAGCGCTCCAGCCACATACCGATGTTGACCAGGATGGAGGTCCAAAACATCAGGGCGATGTTGCGCCGCACCTTGCGGAACATCCACAGCGGCACGGGGATGAAGTAGCCTGCGAGAAGGAACACAAGGAACATCATGCTCCAGGGCCAGGTGAACACTTGAAGCTGCCGCAGGGCGAGCTCAGGCGCTTCCTGGCTGTAGATGCCAAAGATGAACTCCAGGAAGAAGAAAAAGAACCACGTTGTCCCCACTACGACCAGGAGGCGGCCGATGGCGTCGAAGTGCTCCTTGCGGATGTAGTCGTCCCACTTGAACATCCAGCGCATGAGGGCCATGACGGTGACCACCGCAGAGACCCCGGAGTGGACGGCTCCGATGACGAAGTATGGGGCGAAGATGGTGGCGTGCCACCCTTCCACTGCGGCAGCCATGCCGAAGTCCCAGGATACGATGCTGTGGACGGAGACGAACACCGGGAGGATCAGGGCTGAGAGGAGGATGCCGGCAATGGCTTGCAGCTTCCACTGGCGGGGGTTGCCCTGCCAGCCCATGGCGAGGAACCCGTAAATCTGGTGGGCGAACCCGGTGGTCCGGTCCCGCAGCACCGCCAGGTCTGGCAAGAGGGCGATAATCACGAACAGGATACTGGAGGTCAGGT
>JACQUN010000110.1 GCA_016210285.1 Chloroflexota bacterium | reverse complement strand
GCATGTAGGTGATCAGGCCCACGGGCTCGTCGTTCCCCAGGGGGATCCCTTCATAGAGCTGCTGGGCCAGCTGCATGGTCTTCTTGGCGGGGAAGCGCAGCTTCCGCCCGGCCTCCTGCTGGAGGGTGCTGGTGATGAACGGTGGAGCAGGCCTGGCGTGTACCTCGCGGGTGCGGACCCCGGCAACGGTGTAGTGAGCCCCTTCCAGGGCGTCAAGCAGCCGCTTTGCATGGGCCTCGTTGGGGATGTCCAGCTTCTCCCGCTGGCCGACGATAGAGTGGAGGAGGGCGGCAAAGGTCGGGGGCTCGTCGGCCCGGGGATGCTGCTTTGCCAGCTCGGCGGCGATGGTCCAGTACTCCTTTGGGGTGAAGGCCTGGATCTCCCGCTCCCGCTCCACGACCAGGCGGAGGGCCGCCGACTGGACCCGCCCCGCCGAGAGGCCGGGCCACCGGAGCTTGCGCCACAGGAGAGGGCTCAGGCGGTAGCCCACCAGGCGGTCCAGGATGCGCCGCGCCTGCTGGGCGTTGACCAGGTGCATGTCAATGGAGCGCGGGCTGCGGAAGGCCGCCCGGACCGCCTCAGGGGTGATCTCGTGGAAGACGACCCGCCGGATAAGGCTGGGCTTCAGGTCCGTGGCCTGTGCCAGGTGCCAGGAGATGGCTTCCCCTTCCCGGTCAGGGTCGGTGGCCAGGTACACTGCGCCCGCTCCCCTGGCCAGTTTCTTCAGCCCCGCTATGACAGACCGCTTCTCCTTCAGGATGACGTACTTGGGAGCGAATCCGTCGTCCACCTCCACCCCTAGCTCGTCGGTGGGGAGGTCTCGCACGTGTCCCAGGGAGGCCTCCACCACGTAGCGGTCGCCAAGGATGCGGCCGATGGTGCGGGCCTTGGCTGGGGATTCCACAACCACCAGGTCTTTGGCCATGCTCCTCCTACGGTGTGGGCCGGTACGGGGCGGAAACCTCTCGGGCTCGAACGTAGTGCATGCCGCCCACCTGCTTCACCAGCCCTTTGATCTCCATCATAGCAAGGGTGCTGCTCACGGTGGCAATAGGGAGGCCGGAGCGGCGCCGCACGTCGTCAATGTGGACAGGGTCAGGGCCGACCCACTCCAGTAGCTGGGCCTCGGCGTCGTCGGGCACGGGCACGCGGGCCAGGCTGGGCAGCTCTGGCTGGTAGCCCACCCCGGCCAGGTTCAGCTCCTCCAGGACATCTTTGCACTCTGCTACAAGTTTAGCGCCTTCCTGGATCAGGCGGTTGGTCCCCTGGCTGGCGGGGGAGAAGATGCTCCCTGGGACGGCAAAGACATCGCGCCCCTGCTCCAGCGCCCACTTGACGGTCCACATCGCGCCGCTGTCCGGTGGGGCCTCCAGCACCAGCACCCCCAGGGCCATGCCGCTGAGGAGGCGGTTGCGCCTGGGGAAGTGCTGGGCCTCCGGCCGGACGCCCAGTGGATGCTCGCTGACCAGGGCCCCGGCGTGGGGGATCTCCTGGGCCAGACCCCGATGCTCCGGCGGGTAGATGGTATCCAGCCCGGAGCCCAGGATGGCGATGGTGCGCCCTCCTGCAGCGAGGGCGGCGCGGTGGGCCACGGCGTCAATGCCGCGGGCAAGGCCGCTGATGATGGTGACGCCGGCCCTTGCCAGGTCCCCCACCAGGGCCTCTGCTGCCTCGCGCCCGTACGCCGTGGCGCGCCGGGTGCCCACCACGGCCACGGCCCGCCCGTCCGCCGCCAGGATGGAGCCCTGGACGAAGAGCACCGGGGGAGGGTCGTAGATCTCCTTCAGCAGCGGTGGATAGCTGGGGTGGTGCCAGGAAAGAGCCTGGATGCCCCGCTCCTTCAGATGCTCCATCTCAGCATCGGGGTCGACCTGGGGACGCCGTGTCGCCACCACTGCCACCGTGGCCTCGTCAAGGCCGGCAGCCTTGAGCTGGTCGGCAGAGGAGGTCCAGGCCTGCTCCAGAGTCCCGAAGGTGCGCTCCAGCAGCCGCACCCGCGCCGTCCCGATCCTGGGGATGCGAGTGAAGGCTACCCAGTACTTCAAGTCATCCATCAGTGCCTTTGCCAGTCCCCCATGAGTGTGCGAGCGGGAGGCGTCCAGCGGCAGATGATTCTACCACGTGGGTGCAGAGGTGACTAGGGGAAAGTGGCGGAGAGGGTGGGATTCGAACCCACGAGGACCTTGTGGGCCCTACGCGCTCTCCAGGCGCGCCTGTTCGACCACTCCAGCACCTCTCCGAACGGGGAACTCCTCACATGGGGCAGAATCAGTGCAAGCTTTCTGCGTTCCAACCGCGGGGCCTGCACGTGGCTTCGCACGCCTTGGGCTCAGGACCGGAGAGGGTGGGATTTGAACCCACGGTCCACAGGGGACACCGCATTTCGAGTGCGGCGCCTTAAACCACTCGGCCACCTCTCCCCAGCCTCCTTATTATAGCATGCCCCTTGGGAGAGGGGGACAGTCGCGGTGCACAGGGCCTTCCACACCTGAGGACAGCCTACCCGCCCGCCCTTTGATAGCCCAGGGCAAGCGGGCAGGCTGCTCATGCTGACCACGCCCTTTGTGAGTTGCTGAACTGGCAGTTATGGCGGGCTTCATTCTTGAAGTGCCCCTGCTCGCAGCAGACCCTAGGCGCTCTTCTTGACCAGCTCTCCCTCTAGACTGATTCGCACCGTGTCGCTGACCAGCCAACCGCCGGCTTCCAGTGCAACGTTCCACAGGAGCCCGAAGTCCTTCCGGTCAAGGGTTGCCTCGGCGCTGAAGCCTGCGCGCTGGCCACCCCACGGGTCCTTCAGGACCGCGGTGAGGGTGGTATCCAGGACGATCTCACGAGTCTTGTCCCGGATGGTCAGGTCACCGACGATGTTGAAGCGACCTTTTCCTCGGGGCTCAATCCGCCGGTTGATGAAGGTCAGGACAGGATAGTGCTCTACGTCCAAGAAGTCGGGCGAGCGCAGATGGGCGTCCCGCTGGGGCTCTTTGGTGTCTAGGCTGGCGGTGTCAATCCGGGCCTCAATCTTAGAGTGCTCCGGGTGGGCTTCGTCAAAGTCAACCGCCACGTCAAACTTGGAGAACCGCCCCTTGACAGTGACAATCATCATGTGCTTGGCTGCGAACTCTATGGTCGTGTGGGAAGGGTCAAGGACCCACGTGCTCCTGGTCTGGGTTGCCATGAGATTGCCTCCTATGCTTTGCTTCTGTGGCGTCGGCATAGAGCCGCGCCGTTCTACAAGGACAGCTTCTGGCTTGGGCGAGCGCATCAGGGCATGGACACCTCCAGGGCGGTGAGAATCGCAACGAATCTACCGACCGGCCGACCAGCTATTCGCTGATTCCGAATTTTTAGAAATGGAGAAGTAAAGGGCAAAAAAGAGAGCGTCATTACCTAGCCTCGTTGGCCTGATGGGAGAGGAGCGCAGGCGCAAAGCGTTGTAGTTGCTCCGGGCGCAGCCGGAAGAAGTGGAAGGGTCCCTCCCGGCGCATGCTGATCAGGCCGCACTCCTGGAGGACGCGGGTGTGGTGGGACAGCGCCGGAGCGCTGAGGCCAAACACACCCTGGAGGTCACCGCAGCCCAGCTCCTGGCGCTCGGTGAGCATGCGAACGATGCGGAAGCGGGTGGGGTCGCCCAGCGCTTTGTAGACCTTCACCGCCTCCAGTTCCTCAGTCTTCGGCTCTACCCGCTTCATCGCCACTTCAACATTTCCATGATTTTGGAAATATTATAGCCCCGGCGCCTGCGGGTGTCAAGACCTTGCGCACGAATAATCCCGCTGCCTACTCGCGTGTCTGCTGGACCCTTCCCGAAGTATCGGTGACGCGGGTGATCTGAATGACGACAGCTACCCCTTTGCGCTCTGGGTCCCGGTCCAGCTCTGGCTGGACAGTCCTGGCCATCACCTGCTCTCGGATAGGACCTTCCGCATGGACAATCGCTGTCCCGTAGAGCTTCCAGCCGACGCGGCGCGTTGGGTCCCGGAACAGCACGACCACCTTCGGGTTCTCCCGGATATGCTCCAGCTCCTTCCCCCTGGTTCGCTCCCAGAAGGCCAGGCTCTCCTCCGAGAAGACCATCATGCTGCCCCGAAAGCCGAGAGCGGGGTCGCCGTCCCGGGATGCCGTGGCCAGGATGCACGGCGTCTTGTTCGCCAGGGCATTGTCAATCAGGAGGCGCATCTCGTCGGTCAACTGGATCATCGGCATCACCACCCCTTGAATCTCAATGAGGCAGTCTAGCATCCGCTCTGTCAGAACGCAACGGCGCCTGGTGGCCTGGTGTGCTCGATGTGGGGACCAGCCCCGGAGACAGAGGAGCGAGAGAGCTATAACGAGCTATAGGAGGAGTCTGCCTGGGGGTCAGCGGCATCCTGGGCCAATGGCCGGCCCAGCGTTACCCTCGAGTCTGGGCCTCGCCGGTGGCCGGGATGCCCGCCAGCTTTCTCGCCAGGGCGATCTTTTTCTCCAACTCTGCCTGTCTCAGCATGGGGATGCGCTGGGTCATGGGGGAGCCTGCGCCGTGCACGGCTTCCAGCATGACCGGGCAGGAGGACAGGGCCTCTACCAGGCGGAAGAGCCGTATTCGGTGCTGGGCAGGGACGCCGCCAGCGCCCCTGAGGTACTTTTCCAGGTACTTGCCCACCTCGGGGTGCTGCAGGTCCCGTTCGGAGGGGAGGGTCGCCACGGACCCACCCGCCACGTCATGGGCCAGGCGGAGCAGGTCGTAGGTGAAGCGGGCTGTGTTGAGCTTGGTGGTGTTGGCCATAAGGGGGTTCACCCACCAGCCCCCGGCTGGGGTGGCCCGGCCCGTGGCCGATGCCCCAGTGGCGCAGGCGTACAGGGTCTCCGCAAGGTGCACCATCTCCACCAGCTTGTCGCGCACGACGGGGTTGCCGGCCACGCCGTTGAACTCGGCCAGCAGCGCCGTGGCCCCGATGAGCACGTCGGCCACCCCCGCCTTGCAGCCGCCGTAGTTGGTGCGGTGGTAGCAGGAGAAGTACTCCAGCATCACCAGGGCGAAGTCATGCTCTCCGCAGAGGAATACCCGCTCCCAAGGGACAAAGACGTCGTTGAAGACCACCATGGCCTCGCCGCCCGTGTAGCCATACAGAGCGTTGCCCTGGTCTAGCTCCCCGTTCAGCTTGCGCTGGTCGTTGGTCTGGCGGCCAAAGATGAAGACCAGGCCGGGGGCATCGGAGGGTACGGCAAAGGAGACGGCGTAGTCCCTGTCGTCCTCGCGCAGGGCCGTGGTGGGCATGACGATGACCTCATGGGAGTTGACGGCGCCGGTCTGGTGGAGCTTGGCGCCTCGCACCACGATGCCGTCCTCGCGCCGCTCAACGACGTGCATGTACAGGTCGGGATCGGCCTGCTGGCTGGGCCGCAGGCTTCGGTCGCCCTTGGGGTCGGTCATACCGCCCTCGCACATCAGGTCGGCGTTCTGGACGTAGGATACGTAGCTGCGGGCACGCCGATGGTAGTCGGTGCCGTACTTCTGGTCCACCTGGTAGGTTGCGTTGTAAACGGCGTTCAGGGCATCCAGCCCGGCGCACCGCTGGAAGCAGCTCCCCGTGATCTGGCCCAGCAGCCGAAGCATCTGCACCTTCCTCATCAGGTCGTCGGTATTCTGCTGGATGTGCGTGAAGCGGTTGATCCGCTTTCCGCTCAGGTGGGAGGTAGCGGTAAGCAGCTCCTGGTGCTGGGGGTCATGGGCCAGGTCGTAGGTAAGGGCAGCGGCGTTGATGTGGTCCTGGAAGAGGGGATGGCTGGCGACGTCCTCCACGCGTTCCCCCAGGGCATAGACGGGGCGCTGGAGGCGTCGCAGGCTCTGGCGGTACTCCTCTCCGGTCATCATGGAGTCACCTCCTCAGACTTGTGCGGACGTTGTACAGAGGGCCGCAGCCTTATGAGCTTGATCCAAAGAACGCAACGTCACCACCAGCGAAGGGCTCAGAATGACCGCCCTTGGGGCGATGCTCAGTGGCCATCAGCCGGCGCTGTCGTCGCGAATCTTGAGATGGCTTTCAAAGAGTTTCTTGCCAGACGCCCACCTTGGAGTCCATGAGTGCTCGCCTCTCACGCCATTGAGCAGTATACATCGGCCTGCGGCGATGCGCCTCTTGGGTGCAGGGAGGCGCTGAGCTTGCAGGGTGCTCTGGGGCGTTGCGCTTTTGAGGCGACCTGGGCAAGGACACGACGTGACAACCACTCCGACCGGGTTCCAATCCACGCCCCCGCGCGGGGGGCGACGCAAGATTTCGCTGCTTTGGAGCACGGCCTTGGGAGGAGAAGGGCTTACCGGGTTGATTCAGCCCCTAGCCGAGGTCAATTGCCGCTGACGGCGACTGATCTATGGTGGTGGTGTAGAAGTTGAACAATCCAGCGTTCCGTGCAGCGGTTCCTCACGGCGAAACTATGCGGAGCGGCTGGCCGCGAGAGGGAGGCCAAACCTTGAGTGAGGAGATGCAGCGCGCGCGCTTCACCGATCATCCCCATCGGGGGGCTGGGCACCTGGCACAGGGTGCGCATCTGGGAGAACACGAGATCGCCGTCGGGAGGGGAGACGGGGAACGCGCCGATAGCGGTCAGTGAACTTCGGACAGGGGCGCTACCTGGAGAGGTACGCCGAGGTGGCGAAGCTCAAAGGGCGCGCCTTCGGGGACTTCCTCTCCAGCCGTCCTCCCGCCCTCCTCCTGGCGGTTGCCCGCCTATTCGCCCCGATAGACGGCTTTCCGTTTCTCTGCGAAGGCCCGGGGCCCCTCCTGGGCGTCGGCGGTGAAACGGTGGAGGGAGGACATGGCCACCCCCAGGCGAGAGACCACCTCGATGGGGTAGTCCTGGCCCAGGAGGGCGCATTCCTTGACCAGGCGGACGTTCAGGGGCGGGTTCTCGCAAATGCGCTGAGCATATCGCTCGGCGGTGGGCATGAGCTGGGCGGGAGGGACGACCTTGTTCACCAGCCCGATGCGGTGGGCCTCCTGGGCATCCAGCATCTCGCCAGTCAGCAGCATCTCCATGGCGATGGCGTAGGGGATCTGCTTGGGCAGGCGAGCAGGACCCTGGCCGGTGGCCGTTGCACCCCGTGCTACCTCAAGATAGCCGAACCTGGCGTGCTCTACCGCAATGCGGATGTCGGTCCAGAGGACCATCATGAAGGCGCCCGCAAGGCAGTAGCCGTTGATGGCGGCGATCACGGGCTTGTAGCAGTCCATGAGCATCTCGGCTTGGCGGAAGCGGGGGCCGTGCCAGAACTGGGTGAAGAAGTCCTGGGGCGAGCGGCTTGCCATGTGCTTGAGGTCGGCCCCGGCGGAGAAGGCCCGGTCCCCAGCGCCGGTCCAGATAGCAACCCACGCCTCTCGCTCCTCTTTGAAGGTGATGAACGCCTCCCGCAGCCCGTCTACGACCTCGGGGCTCAGGGCATTGAGGCGTTCCGGGCGGTTTATCGTGATGTAAGAGACGTGACCCTTGCGCTGGTACAGCACCGGTGCACTCTGAGGCATCCAGTCCCTCCTCGCTCTTTCTGGCATCGTCCCCGCCTTGGGGGCCGAGCCCATCGGGGGCCGGCCACCTGGCGGACCCACTCACCGCCGTAGCAGCCCCCTCCCGCCAGAGGCCACCCTGCATCCTACCACGCTCCCGAAGGCTTCGGTAGGTGTCCTTTGCCCCGTCCCGCTCAGGTTTGCGGCTGGCCGCCTGTTGCATATAATAGTCTGAAAGCGGCCCTGCCCCGCAGGGGAAGGCCGACTACCTACCCGGGTGCCGCCACCCAGGTGCCGATGGAGAGCAGGGTTCGCGCCGATGACACAGAGACCCTCCTGGCCAGCCTTCCGCCGCTTCCGGAGCCGGCGGCCAGGCCAGTGTTTGTTGTGGTGGTTGGCTTGCCCGGCACGGGAAAGTCCTACCTCAGCCAGCGGCTGGCCGCCCGAATCCCTGTGGTAATTCTGGAGACTGACCGCCTTCGGAAGGCCCTCTGGCCTGCGCCCACGTATACTGCAACAGAGAGCGCCAGGCTGTTCCGAGCCTGCCACCAGCTTGTGGAAAGGCTCCTCGTGCGGGGCGCGTCAGTGCTGCTGGATGCAACGAACCTGGTGGAGGCCCATCGGGAGC
Organism: Chloroflexota bacterium; assembly: GCA_016210285.1. The sequence continues at coordinate 1,597 of JACQUN010000110.1, read as the reverse complement.
GCCTCTACCACATCGCCGAGCGGCTCAACTGCAAGCTGGTGCTGGTGCGGGTCGAGGCCCCGGACCACGTGGTGAGGGAGCGCCTGGAGCGGAGGGCGGCGGGTGACTTCTCAGCGGACGCATCAGATGCCGATTGGAGGGTGTACCAGCGGATGCGGGCATCGGTGGAGCCCATCGCACGCAATCACTTTGTTGTGGACACCTCGCGGGACATCACCCCGGTGGTGGAGAAGATCCTGCGGGAGGTGAGGCGCTGGCAACGTCGCGTTCGGTAGTCTTGAGAACATTTCCCTCACGTTTCCAGGGGCGTGGGTTCGAGCAAAAAGGATGGAAAGGAGACTGAATGGAGACCAGGGCGGTAGTCGGGGATATTACCAGGATGGATGTGAGCGCCATCATGGTGAATCTTTTTGAGGGTGTTCAGCAGCCCGGCGAGGGAACAGGCGCCGTGGACCGCGCTCTTGGGGGTGTCATCAGCAGCCTGATCGGTGATGGGGAAATCAAGGGGAAGCGCGGTGAGCTCACGCTGATTCATACCATGGGCCGCCTGCCAGCCAGGCGAGTGCTGGTCGTGGGCCTGGGCAAGCAGAAGGAGTTCAATGCCGATGTGGTGCGGGGTGTCACCGCAGAGGCTTGCCGCTATCTTCGGGGCAAGGGAGTGGAGCGGGCAGCCACCATCGCCCACGGGGCAGGTGTGGGCGGGCTTGCCGCTGAGGAGGCAGGCCAGGCCATCGCCGAGGGGGCCCTGCTCGGGCTCTATGCCTTCAAGAAGTATCGGTCAAAGGGGGAAGATGGGGAAAAGGAGCTGAAGGAGCTCCTGGTGGTGGAGGCGGACAACGGCAAGGTCGTCCCCCTTCAGCGCGGGATTGACCTGGGGACTATCCTGGCAGGTGCGGTGTCTCTGGCGCGGGATATGGTGAACGAGCCCGCCAATCAGATGACCCCCACGCGCATGGCGGAGGTCGCCCACCAGATTGCTGAGGAGCACGGCCTGGGGCTGACTGTCCTGGAGAAGGCCCAGTGCGAGGAGCTGGGCATGGGGGCCTTCTTGAGCGTGGCCAAAGGGAGTGTTGAGCCTCCCAAGTTCATCGTGCTCAAGTACAGCGGTGACCCCGGCAACTCGGACAACAACCTGGGCCTCGTCGGCAAGGGCATCACCTTCGACTCAGGAGGCATCTCCATCAAGTCAGCCCAGGGCATGGAGGAGATGAAGGGCGACATGGCCGGCGGCGCCTCCGTCATGGCCGCGGTCAAGGCCCTGGCGCAACTGAGGCCCAGGATCAACGTCACCGCCATCGTTGCGGCTACGGAAAATCTCCCCAGCGGGAGCGCCAACAAGCCGGGCGACGTGGTCCGTGCCATGAACGGCAAGACCATCGAGGTCATCAACACCGATGCCGAGGGGCGGGTCACCCTGGCCGATGCTATCCCCTACGCCCGCCAGATTGGGTTGAAGCGCCTGGTGGATGTAGCCACGCTCACCGGGGCTATTGTGGTTGCCCTGGGGGACCTCCGAGTGGGTCTCTTCAGCAACAACCAGGAGCTGGCGGACCGGGTGCTGCGGGCCAGCAAGACGGCAGGGGAGAGGCTGTGGCAG
>JACQUN010000109.1 GCA_016210285.1 Chloroflexota bacterium | reverse complement strand
TTCGACAAGCTCAGGGTGAGCGGATGTAGATGACGCTGATTTATGATAGTAGGGGCTAGGTCCAAAAGGGAACCGCTGCCCTGGCGCAGACGCGCGGGAGTTGAGACGCCAGGGGGCCGCGAAGGGGTCTCCGCAGGCACAGGCGGAAGTAGGGGTGAGGAATGGACTACCGTTTCACAGCAGAGGACGAGACCTTTCGAGCCGAGGTGCAGACTTTCCTGCGGAAGGAGCTGCCCTCCGACTGGTTTGACCGGGATATGGACTTTGAGGAGCCGGAAGGGGTTGCCTTCGCCAGGAGCTTTCGGAAGAAGCTGGCGCAGCGCGGGTGGCTGACCATGGCCTGGCCCAAAGAGTACGGGGGCCAGGCTGCCTCTCACATCCAGCAGCTCGTCTTCAATGAGGAGACAGCCTACTGGGGCGTACCGGCAACGGACAACGCCATCCAGATGCTGGCGCCGGTCCTCATGATGTACGGCACCGACCGGCAGAAGAACTACTACCTGCCGCGCATCGCCCAGGCGGAGTGGATCTGGGCCCAGGGGTACTCGGAGCCGGAAGCGGGCTCGGACCTGGCCTCGCTGATGACCCGCGCGGTGGAGGACGGGGACGACTTCGTCCTCAACGGCTCCAAGATCTGGAATGGCGCCCACGGTGGAGCGGACAAGATGTTCCTCCTGGCGCGCACCAACCCGGAGGCCGCCAAGCACCGCGGCATCTCATTCTTCATCCTCGATGATATGAAGGCGCCCGGGGTCCAGGTGACCCGCATCCCCATGATGTGGAACCGCGACCGCTCCCTGGTCTTCCTCGACAACGTGCGGATCCCCAAGGCCAACCTGGTGGGCGAGCGGGACCGGGGCTGGTACGTGGGAGCCGTCCTGCTGGACTTTGAGCGCTCCGGCGTGGGGCGCGCGGCCAGGGCCAAACGCATCCTGGAGCAACTGGTGGCCTTCGCCAAGGAGGCCACCGTGGACGGGGAGCCCCTGGCCAGCAAGCCCCTGGTGCGCCACCGGCTTGCAGAGATAGCGGTGGAGGTCGAGGCCCTGCGCCTCATCTGCTACCAGGTGGCCTGGATGCAGAGCAAGGGCCAGGTGCCCACCAAGGAGTCCTCCGTGAGCAAGCTCTTTGGCTCAGAGCTGGCCCTTCACCTCTACGGGGCGGGGGTGGAGATGATGGGGATGTACGGGACGCTGGAGCCCGGCTCCAAGTGGGCACCCCTCAAAGGCCGCATCGAAAACGGGTGGCTCAGCTCCCCCGGCGGCACCGTAGCGGCGGGGACTTCAGAGATACAGCGCAACGTCATCGCCACCCGGGGACTGGGGATGCCGAGGGGATAGAACGCAGAGTCACGGGACCATAACGAGCATAAGGAGGCACTAGCATGGACCTGGGCTTCACCGAATCACAGCAGATGCTCAAGACCAGCGCACGGGAGTTCCTGGAGCGGGAGTGCCCAGCCTCCTATGTCCGCGCCATGGAGGAGGCCGAGCGGGGCTACACCCCTGAGATGTGGCAGAAGCTGGCGGACCTGGGCTGGCTGGGGCTGGCTTTCCCTGAGCAGTACAGCGGCACTGGAGGGAGCTTCCTGGACCTGTGCATCCTCCTGGAGGAGATGGGGCGCGCCCTGCTCCCAGGCCCCTTCTTCACCACGGTGGTCCTGGGCGGCCTGACGATTCTGGACGGTGGGAGTGACGCCCAGAAGCAGAACCTGCTCCCCAAGATCGCCCAGGGCCAGCTCACGGCCACCCTGGCGCTCACCGAGGCCAGCGCCAAGTGGGACCCTTCCGGGGTCAAGGACGTGCGCGCCTCCCGGTCCGACGGTGAGTACGTCATCAACGGCGCCAAGCTCTTTATCCAGAACGCCAACGTCTCCGACACCCTTCTCGTAGCAGCCCGGACAGGGGGTGGCTGGAGCGCTGCCAGCGGCCTCACCCTCCTTCTGGTGCCGACGCGGACCCAGGGGGTCAGCCAGACCCTGCTGAAGACCATCGCCTCCGACCGGCAGAGTGAGGTGGTCTTCAAGGATGTGCGAGTGCCCGCCGACGCAGCTCTGGGCCAGGTGGACCAGGGCTGGCCGGTCATTGAGCGCGCCCTCCAGCGGGCAGCCACCGCCAACTGCTGCTGGATGGCAGGGGGTGCGCAGCGGGTTCTCGATATGACGGTGGAGTACGCCAAGCAACGGGTCCAGTTCGGGCGGCCCATCGGCAGCTTCCAGGCCATTCAGCACCACTGCGCCAACATGGCCGTGGACGTGGAGGGCTCCCGCTACATCGCCTACCAGGCCGCCTGGCGGGTCTCCGAGGGCCTGGACGCCACCAGGGAGGTCGCTATGGCCAAGGCGTGGTGCAGCGATGCCTATCGGCGCGTCTGCGCCCTGGGCCACCAGAGCCACGGGGCCATCGGCTTCACCAAGGAGCATGACCTGCAGCTCTACACGCGCCGTGCCAAGGCCGCCGAGGTCCTCTACGGCGACCCCGACTTCCACCGGGAGCTGGTAGCCCAGCAGATCGGGCTGTAAAGCTTGCAGCGCTTGTCTCGGGGAGACCAGGCTGCCCCGTTCGTCCTGAGCGTGCCAAAGGGCTGACGGGGCAGCGGCGTTTTGCTACGCTGTGTTCTAGCGACTCGCCAGGTGGAGAACCCACGCCGTGCAACTCGGCGGGACGTTCCTTGTCCCAGGGGAACGACTATGGCGAGTGCGTCTCAGAAGCGCCCTTGCGCCGCCGGACAGGGCCTCGGGGCAGCGGCATGCCCTGCCGCATGGTGCCTCCGAAGGGGGCATCTCGCTGAGCGATGGCAGCCCGCAGGCCATGCTCCTTGGCCACTCTTCTGAACTCGTCTCCCACCTCCGCGAACTGAGCGAGAGTCCAGTACAGCCTGCCGGTGTGAATCATCGCAGGCAGGCCCATGATGTCATAGCAGGCGTTGATAGTCTGTTTGTGATAGCTCAGCATCTCCATGTCCATCTGAGCAATGCGGTTGGCCAGCCACTCCACGTACTCCTCCAGCTCATCGGCAGGCACCGCCTTGTTGATCATCCCCATGGCCTCGGCCTCTTTGCCCGTGATAACGTCGCCGGTGAAGACCAGCCACTTGGTCCGGCGCGGCCCGATAGTGAACGGCCAGAGGCCCTGGTCGGGGATAAGCCCCTGGGCCCTCGCCTCCGGTTGCCCGATCAAGGCGTCCTCAGCAGCAACGCTCAGGTCACACATGAGGGCAACCGAGCAGCCAGCGGCCAGGCAGTACCCGTGGACCTGAGAGATCGTCGGTTTGCGGAAATACCACAGTTGAGGCCAAACCGACCTCTGTATCCTGAGGAAGTGGCGCCATTGAGCGGGCCGCTGGTCTGAAGGGGTAAGGTCAGCCCCGGCGGAGAAAGCCCGTCCGGTGCCCTTCACAATGACAACCCGGGACTCCTCGTCGGCGTCTATGTCCTGCAGCGCCTTGCCCACATCAGTTGCTAGCTGGGAGTTGATAGCGTTGAGCTTCTCCGGGCGGTTCAGGATGATTCTGGCCACTCGCCCTTCAAGCTCCACAATGACCGTGGGGTAGGTGACGGTCTTCTTGTCGCTCACACTGACCTCCATTCCTGAATGTTGATGTCTTTAGTGTAGCAGAGACCCGGCAAATCCCTTGGCGCAGTTTCGCAGAGACCCGACTCAACTTGCACTGTGGTCCCTGAGGGGAGCAGTGAGTAGCCTGTCAAGAAACAGGTACGGCTACTTCGCATGATAAAGTAGCCGTACCTGAAGCAATCGCTATGTATGCAGCTCAGAGCATTAGCTTCGTGCTGCGACCGGCTGCCGGGCAACCTCCCCGTCCTTTACCGTCTTGATGTACCCCAGCGCCTCGTCTAGCCAGATGACGTCGGAGTACTTCATCCACATGTCCAGCAGCGCAGCGGCGTGGGCAAGCTGGACGCGGTCGAAGACGCAGTCTTCAATGACGGCGACGTTGAAGTTGTTGGTGATGAGGTCAACAGTGCTGGCGCGCACGCAGCCACCCGTGGAGTTCCCAACCACCAGAACGGTGTCCACGCGCATGGCGATGAGCCAGCTCATCAGGGGGGTGCCGTAGAGCACGCTGGCGTAGCTCTTGTCCAGGACAATCTCGCCTGGCTGGGGCTTGATCTCCTCCACGATCTGCCAGCGCTTCTCGCTGGGGTTGGGCTGCTGGGCCGGGCCTGAGCGTTTCTTGGCAAAGCCATCAAACTGGATCAACTGGGGGATGTAGCGTGTGTAGATAATGGGGATACCTGCTGCGCGAGCCGCTGGGAGGAGCTTCTGCTGATTGCGTATCCCTTCCCATGCCTCGTGCCCACAGCCACCCGGCCACTTTTTGCGCATCTCAAAGATGTCCTCGTCCTTCTCACCGCAGGCCGAGTACTGCATGTCTATCACGATGAGACAAGGGCGCTGGCCAAACCCCCTCCTCTTCCCACCGGGATGGTCAGCCAGGAACCTCCTGTCTCGGGGGGGCAACAGGTCTTCCCATGCGTGTTTCTGTGCAGTCACGCGTTACCTCCTTTTCTTCCCTGGAAGCCAGGTCCGCCTTCAAAGGCTCGGCGTCAGGGGAATCCAGCACCCTACAGGCGCGTCGCTGCTGGCTGCCTTACCACCTCCCCGTCCTTGACCGTCTTGAGGTACTCCAGCACCTCATCCAGCCACATGACATCGCAGTACTTCATCCACATGTCAAAGAGGGCGGCAGCGTGGGCGAGCTGGATGCGGTCAAAGAGGCAGTCCTCAATGACGGCCACATTGAAGTTGTGGGTGGTCAGGTCTACGGCGCTGGCACGCACGCAGCCGCCAGTGGAGTTGCCCACCAGAAGGGTAGTGTCCACCTGCATGGCGGTAAGCCAGCTTATGAGCGGCGTGCCGAACAGGACGCTGGCGTAGCTCTTGTCCAGCACAATCTCGTTGGGCTGCGGCTTGATCTCCTCCACGATCTGCCAGCCCTTATCGTTGGGGTTGGGCTGCTGAGCGGGGCGGGCGTTCTTCTTGGCGAAGCCGTCAAAGCGGATGAGCTGAGGGATGTAACGCGTGTAGATGATGGGGACGCCGGCAGCGCGGGCGGCAGGCAAGAGCTTCTGCTGGTTGCGTATCCCTTCCCAAGCCTCGTGCCCGCAGCCGCCTGGCCACTTCCTCTTCATTTCCAGGATGTCCTCGTCCTTGTCGCCAGAGGCCATGTACTGCATGTCAATGACCAGCAGGCAGGGGCGAACCCCCAGGCCACGCCTGGCGCCGAAGGTCGTGCCCTCCATGAACTTCTTGTCACGCGAGGTGAGCAGGTCTTCCCAGGCATGCCTCTTGGTCGCCACGTTCCGCCTCCTTTTCCTCGTGTCCTTCGCCCTAGCGTATGCCAGCCGGTACCTTGGCCCACTTGCTGACTTCAAGGTTTTTCCCGGTCCCCTTGGCCGCCAGGATCTTGCCATCTTGCTGCACGATAGTGCCCCGCAAAACGGTGTAGACAGGCCAGCCCTTCAGGCGCATCCCCTCGTAGATGTTGAAGTCCCCATAGTGCTGGAGCAACTGGCGGGTGACCGCCTTTTCCTGGTTCATGTTCACAATGGCAAAGTCGGCATCGGAGCCGACCTGGATGGTGCCCTTCCTGGGGTACAGGCCAAAGATGCGGGCAGGGTTGTAGGAGACCACCTCCACGGCCCGTTCCAGGGTGATTCGCCCCTTGTTTACCCCTTCGCTGAGGAGGATAGGGAGCAGGGTGCCGGTGCCAGGGAAGCCTCGTACAGCATCCCAGATGGTGCCCTTCTTGCCGGCTACCAGCGTGCTGCTGTTGTCGGTGCCCACCGACTCAAAGGTCCCATCCCGCAGCGCCTCCCACACCGCCGCCTGATCCTCTGCCGTCCGGATGGGCGGGCTGATCTTGCACAGGTTCTGCAGGGGGTCATCGCAGGTCTTGGCCAGGTACTGGGGGCATGTCTCCCCATAGACCTCAGGATGGGTCCGCCGCGCCCGCCGCACCGCCTCCACCGACTCCTTAGCGCCCAGGTGGACAATGTAGAGGGGGCAGCCTGCCAGCTCGGCGAAGTAGCCGGCGCGCAGGATGTTCTCCGCTTCAGCCATGCCCGGGCTGGCCTCGTGCCACGCCCGCAGGTTGTTCTTCCCTTCGCCCTGTGTCTTGCCCACGAAGTGGGCCGTTATTTCGGAGTTCTCGGCATGGACGACCGCAAGCGTGGGGTAGCCCCTCTTGCGGTAGCTAGCCAGCTTTACAAAAGCATCGTACATGATCCCGTCGGTGAGGTCGTTGACCGTCCCCTGGATACTTGCCGCGCCGGTGCGCGACTTGTACCCCATCAGGAACTTGAAGCAGGGGACGCCCCACTCAGTGATGGCCTGGTCCATAAGCTTGACGTCTTCAGCGTTCAGGACGATAGGGCCAAAGAAATAGTCCATCATGGAGAGGGAGTTGCCAGCCTTCACGTACTGGGCCCAGTTGCTGGGGTTGACCACAGCCATGATATGGCCAGTAGTAACCCCTCCAATGGCACCCGCCCGGCTGTCCCCTTCGCACTGCTCCTCAAAGGTAGCTGTGTAGCCCCAGTGGACATGGGGGTCTATGGCGCCGGGCAGCACATGGAGCCCGGTGGCATCAATAACCTTCCCTGCATCTACTCTGGAGTCCCTGGCAAGGATAGCAGCGACCTTGCCATCCTTAACGGCAACGTCGGCTTCTATAGTCCCTTGCTTTGGGATTACGACCTTGCCTTTGGTGACCAGGAGATCAAACATTGGCACCTGCCACCTCCCAAGACCAGTTTTGACTACGGAAGCATTCTGGCACTATCGCCAGGCGATGTCAAGAGGCGGCAACCGCGCCGAACTCCTCCCGAAAGCTCCGCCGTGCCCACGCATTCAGCCAGACCACTGCTCGCAACCCGACGAGACGCCTGTCCCCTGGGAAACCTTGCGGATTCTCCTCTCCCGCCCCTACAATAGGGGCAACCTGGCACAGGAGGCTGCTATGCCCCAGGAGTGCCTCTTCTGTGACATCGCTCGCGGCAAGGCTAAGAGCAACATCCTCTACAACGACGACCGTGCCTTTGTCATCCGGGATATCCAGCCCAAGGCCCCCGTCCACCTCCTCATCATCCCCACCCGCCACTTCACCTTCCTCTCCTACCTTACCGAGCCGGCTGAGGGCATGGTGGGCCACCTCTTCACCGTGGCAGAGGAGATGGCGAAGCGGGAAGGAGTCGCTGACCAGGGCTACCGCCTTGTGGTGAATCAGGGCGCTGCTTCGGGCCAGGAGGTCCCCCACCTGCACCTCCACCTGCTGGCGGGCAAGAACCTCGGCGCGATGGGATAGCGAGGCAAGGAGTCGGTGAAGGGGCAAAGCGCCCTCCCATCCGAGCTACGGCGGGCCCTGAGCCAGCTCCCCGCCGGGCTCCGGGAGCACATTGAACGGGTGCGGCAGCTCGCCTGCGAGCTGGGGGCGCCCCTGGACCTGGAACCAGAGCGGCTTGACCTGGCGGCGGCCGCCCATGACGTCGCCCGGGCACTCAAAGGCGACGCCCTTTTGGCGGAGACGCGCCGCCTGGGCCTGGCCGTGCACCCGGTGGAGGAGCACCTGCCGGTCCTGCTCCACGGGCCAGTGGCGGCCGGGTGGCTCCGGCTCCACATGGGCGTCACCGACACAGAGGTGCTGGAGGCGGTGCACTGGCACTCCACCGCCAGGGCAGGACTGGGGGCTATTGCCAAGGTCGTGTTCCTTGCTGACAAGCTGGACCCAGCAAAAGCCGCTCGCTACCCCTTCCTGGGGCGCATCAGGGAGCTGGCAAGGCGAGACCTGGAGCAGGCCATGGTCGAGTTCCTCACCGCCGACCTCTGCCGCCTGATGGAATTGGGCGAACCCCTTCACCCGGCCTCGGTGGATGCCCGGAACGAGTTGCTGCTCCGCGCCAGCAGGGGGCTGTCCCCGCCATAGTCGTTGCGGCCCCCCTCATCGGCCTCTTCTCTCACCCCTCGCCGCCGAGCGGCCCCTTCACCCCCACGTGCAGCGCCACCGTACCCAGGCCCAGCAGGCGGTAGCGCACGTCCCGCAGTCCCGCCCGCTCCATGTGCCAGGTGAACTCAGCCGCGTTGGGGAAGACCTCCACCGAGGCGGGCAGATAGGTATACGCCTCCCGGTTGCCCGCCAGGAGCTGGCCCAGGAGAGGGGGGACGCTCCGAAAGCAAAGGCGGAAGAGGCTGGCGAAGGGGCCCCACCGCCGCAGGGGGGTCAGCTCCAGCACAACGACCCGCCCGCCAGACCTGGTCACCCGCGCCATCTCCGCCAGGGCCTGCCCCACGTCGGCGACGTTGCGCATGCTGAACCCAGCGGTGGTGCAGGCAAAGGTGGTGTCGGGGAACGGAAGGGCCAGGGCATCACCAAGGACCAGGCTCACCCGCCCCTGAAGGCCGGAGCGCACCGCCTTCCTGACCGCCAGGTGGAGCATCTCTGGCACCAGGTCCAGGGCCACTACCTGGCGCACCTCTTTGCGACGCGCCAGGGCAAGCGCCAGGTCCCCTGTGCCCGTGCCGATGTCCAGGGCAAGGGCGTCCGGCCCGCCTGCTGGGGTGGAGGAGGGCAGCGAACCAACGGCCAGACGGGCAGTCAGAGTGCGCCACCGGTGGTGCATGCCACCCGTCATCACCGTGTTCAGGAGGTCATAGCGGCGGGCGATGCGGGCGAACATGGCTGCCACATAGCGGACCTTGACATCACCCTCCCTGCGCTCCATCGCCGCGCCTAGGAGGCCAGCAGCGCGCTGGCGACCAGTCCAGCGGCCAGCAGGAGTCCGAACTGGAAGTGGAGCCCGGCAGCGTGTTGAAGGGCCAGGGTGAGGCGCGGCCGCTCCTGGCCAGGGGTGACGAGGCGAGCGGTGGCGAGAGCCTTCGGTAGGGCCAACAAGACGGCCAGGGTGGGCAGGGCGCCGCGATCCAGAGCAATCAGCAGCGCCACACTCAAGAAGGCCCCAGCGACCAGGAGCCGGAACAGCGTCCCCGCGAAGGGCTTCCCCAGCAACGTCACCGGGGTTACCTTGCCGGCAGCCGCGTCCTCTTCCCGGTCCCGAAGGTCGTTCACCACCAGGATGGCAGTCACCAGGAAGCCGACAGGGAGGGAGAGCAGGAACGCCTCCCAGATCACGCCCCTGGCTTGCACGTAGTACGCGGCCATGACCATCACCGGGCCCATGAAGAGGAAGACAACGGGTTCTCCCAAACCCAGGTTCCCCAGGGGCTTTGGCCCGGCGCTGTAGAAATAGGCCACGGCCAGGCTCGCCAGACACACTACCAGAATCGGCCAGCCTGCGACCCAGACGATGTACAGGCCGATAAGGGTGGCCAGGCTGAAGCTCACCATGACTCCGAGCCTCACGGCGCCAGGAGACAGAAGGCCCAGAGCGATCACCTTGTATGGAGCCAGCACCTTGCCCCTGCTGCCGCCGCTGACATGGTCGGCGTACTCATCCACAAGATTGGTCCCTACCTGCACCAGCACGGAGCCCAGCAGGGTGAGAGCGAACAGGAGATAGTCCACCTGGTCCTGGGCAAAGGCCAGGGCAGTGCCCACCAGCACCGGGACGATTGAGGCCGGCAGGGACCAGAGCCGGATGGCTCGGAGCCACACCTGAAAGAGATTGCTTGGAGTGCTCATCCCTTACTGCAACATCAGATGGTGCCACCTATTATAGTCGAATGGTGTCACAGAAGGCACCGCCGATGGCCCGCTGTTGTGAAGGCGAAGGGCCTCCACTATAATCACACCGTCCGGTCCCAGGGCACAGCAAGAGCACCGGGCTTCAGCCGAGCTTGCCCTGTTCCGAACCCCCTTCACCCCCAGAGAGGAGGCGTTCATGCCTATCCTTGACGGTTCTGCAATAGCCAGCCAGGAGGTTTTCCCGAAGGTGCACAGCAAGCCCCTCGTCCGTAAAGAGGTGGGCGCCGTGTCCCTCACGGTCAACGACATGGCCGTCGCACCGGGCGCCAGCATCCCCCTCCATATCCATCCCACCCACGAGGAGGCCATCGTGGTGCTGGAGGGAGCGGTGGAGGCGACCCTGGGGGACGAGGTGCGGACCCTGGGCCCAGGCCACACCATCCTCGCGCCCAAAGGGGTCAAGCACATGCTGGCGAACCGCACCCGCGGGCCTGCCAGGGTCCTGGCCATCTTCCCGACTACCGATCCCCAGCGGCAGCTACTTTAGCCAGAGTCCAGAACCACTCCGGAGAAGGAGGGAGACATGCCCGCCCAGGCCCAAAAGCTCTCGCCCACGACCCTGAGCGCCCTGGCCCGCTTCGCCGGTCTGAAGCTCAGCCGACAACGGCTGGAGGAACTGGCGCCCCAGGTGCAGGACCTGCTGAGCCGGGCCGCACGGCTGGATGAGGTGGAGCTGGGAGAGACGGAACCCGCCTTCATCCTCCCCATAAGGGAGAAGTAGCCATGCCCCTCGACCTGACCAGGCTCACCATCGTAGAGGCCGCCCGGCTCATCGAGAAGAAGGCCCTGTCCCCGGTAGAGCTGGTGGGAGCCAGCCTGGAGCGCATCCAGAGGCTCAACCCCAAGCTCAACGCCTACCTCACCGTCATGGCGGATAGCGCCATGCAGGCAGCCCAGCAGGCGGAGCGGGAGATCCAGCAGGGGCGCTATCGGGGGCCCCTCCACGGCATCCCCGTGTCGCTGAAAGACCTCTACTACACCAGGGGCGTCCGCACCACCGCCGGGTCGCGAATCATGGCCGATTTCGTCCCCGACTACGACGCCACGGTGACCACCCGCCTCAGAGAAGCGGGCGCAGTGATCGTCGGGAAGGCCCACATGCACGAGTTCGCCATGGGGGCCACCACCAACAACCCGCACTACGGGCCCTGCCACAACCCCTGGAAGCTGGACCGCATCCCGGGCGGCTCCAGCGGCGGCTCGGGTGCCGCGATAGCCGCGCGCACGGACCTGGCATCCTTGGGCTCGGACACCGGGGGGTCCATTCGCCTTCCGGCAGCGGTCTGCGGCGTGGTGGGCCTCAAGCCCACGTACGGCCGGGTCAGCCGGCACGGGGTCGTACCCCTGAGCTGGTCGTTGGACCACGCCGGGCCCCTGACCCGCACGGCAGCCGATGCCGCCCTGGTCCTCCAGGCTATCGCGGGGCACGACCCGAAAGACTCCTCCTCTGCTGACATCCCGGTGTCGGACTACCCCCGTGCCCTGGATGGCAACATCAAAGGGCTGCGGGTGGGCATCCCGCGGGAGTACTTCTGGGACGAGCTTGACCCGGACGTAGAGCAGGCGGTACGCCGCGCCATCGGGGTCCTGGGAGAGCTGGGCTGCGCGGTGGAGGAGGTGTCCCTGCCCACGATGCCGTACGCTGCAGCGGCGGGCTCCCTCATCTCCTGGGCCGAGGCCGCCACCTTCCACGAGCGTTGGCTGCGTACTCGGGCCGGGGACTACGGGGTGGATGTGCGGAACCGGCTGGAGCAGGCCAGCATGGAGCTGGCGGTCCACTACATCAAGGCCCAGAGGGTTCGCCGTCAGATCACCGAGGAGCTTGTGAAGGCACTGCAACGCGTTGACGTGCTGGTGGCGCCCACTGCCCCAATCCCCGCGCCCAGGATTGGGGCAACCACCATCCAGGTGCGTGGTGTGTCCACCGACGTTCTCCTGCTGCTTTCCAAGCTGACCCGCCCCTTCAACCTGTCGGGCCAGCCCGCCGTCTCTGTCCCGTGCGGGTTCTCCCGTGATGGGCTGCCCGTCGCCTTCCAGGTGGCAGGCCGGCACTTCGACGAGGCCACCGTCCTGAAGGTGGCGGATGCCTACCAGCGCGCCACCGACTGGCACGCCCGCGTGCCTCCCCTGGCAGGGTAGGGCAGGGCCCCATCAGAGGGAAACGTCCGATGGGCAAGCCCCTCGGACTCCCCCAAGGCGGTGAATCCCTTGCCCTCTCCCGGAGATGGGGACCCTTGCCACAGCATACGGATCTCCAGGGGCTTTCTCCTCGCGGCGTTTCCCGCCAGGGTCTTTCGGTTCTGCTGGCAGTGTCGCACTTGTCATTCT
>JACQUN010000021.1 GCA_016210285.1 Chloroflexota bacterium | reverse complement strand
TAATTTTGCTATCTCACTCAGGTTTAAGAGTGACCCTTGGTGGCACTATTACCGAGGTTACTCCGTCATAACGAGTGCGGTCGCGCTGGTGGCCCTACTTGCATGGATTGGTATCGCTAAAGTTGCTGAGATTGGCAGCGTGAACGGCGTTTTACAGCGAATCTTTGTGGGGTTGGTGCTCCTGTGGATCGAAGTCATGGCGCTCCGGATGTTCTGGCTGTCCCGCCGGTCATCCGAGTGAGATCGAGCGACCACAAGCGAACTCCGCTGGGACAACTTACCGCTTCATTCACCATGGCAGCCCAACAGTTGCCGCAGTCTCGGCACCAGGTTGGGCGGCAAAAAGTTCGAGTGCTGTCCGCTGAGCTCCACCAGGGGCGACAGAGGGTCTTTTGTGAGGTGACGGGGGTCAACCAGCGGAACGACCTCGCTGAGCCACGGCCTTGGTGGATCGAGAATGAAACGGCCTGTCCCGCTTCCTGTCCCTTAAGATACAAGAATGACATTTAGGGCAAAGCCGTTCAAGGCGAATTCGGGTTCTCTTGCGATAAACGGGAAGGTCGTGTATTCTAGGGGTGCTACAACAGGGCTGGCGTTCTGGACTCTCAGGAATGAGGGTGCCAAAATCGTGAGGTTGTCCAGGTATGCTCTCGGTGCTCCTGGGCCGGCTTTGGCTCTAGCTGAAGGCACAGTGGGCACGGGGCAGAGGAACTGGTCTGGAGCTGCCCGCCGCCGGCGCGGGGCAGCAGCAAAGACACTACCCCCTCTTTCACTCCAAAGCGGCCCGCTCCCCCAGGCCAAGAAGCGGAAGAGATGCTGAAGGCCCGCGCATGAACAGGTTCCCTCGGGTGCGTCTGAAGAACCCCTACCTCCTTCTCGGGCTTGGCCTGCTGCTCGGCGGGGGCGCCTTCGCTCTGGTGGCCTATTTCCTTGTGGCTTCCGTTCCCCTGACTGCCCTTGGCATCACCGGAGTGATGATGGGTGCTCTCTGCCTCGGGCTGGCGCGGGCGCTTCCCAGTGTCCCACCCGAGGTCAGCAGGGCACTGCTGGAGACTGGCATCGAGAACCTCAGCGCCCTGCTGGAGGAGCTTGGGCTGCGTTCACGGGCTATCTACCTCCCCTCGTCTCTTTGCGACGGCTCGCCCCGGGCCCTGGTCCCCCTGCACACCAACCCCTCGATTCCAGAGGTGCGCCGCCCGGTGCCACGCAGACTGATCGTGAAGTATGGCCCCGAGGCGGAGGAAGTCGGCCTCCTGGTCACGACCCCGGGAAGCATCGTGGTCAAGATGCTGGGCCAGGGACGAGCTCCCTCTGGCGCCGACCTGGACGGCGCCCTGACCCAAGCCCTGGTGGGGCTCCTGGACATGGCTGCGGGGGTCACGGCCAGCCAGTCAGGCCAAACGGTCACCGTCACCATCAGCCGGCCACGGCTCCAGAGACCTCATCTCTGGGTCGTTGAGGTGCTGGGAAGCCCCCTGGCCTCCGTGGTAGCGTCTGTGGTGGCCGAAGCATTGAACCGCCCCGTTACCATCCAGCGGGAAGAGCCCCAGCAGCAGCGCAGCACCATCGTCCTGGAGGTGCAAGGTCAGGCTCTATAACCGATACCTCCTCATCCTGGCGCTGGCGTGGGCGACCACCACGATCGTGCTGGCGTTCTATCGACAGCAGCGGCTGGACTTCTATTTCGCTTTCTACCTCGCCGAATACCTGGCCGTCACGCTGGTGTATGCATATCTGGCTCCTCAGGCCCGTGGCATGCTCAACGTGGTGAGCTACCTCTTTTTCGCGGCCTTCGCAGGTGTGATAGTGTGGAAGGTCTTGCAGGTCATGCTAGGGTACCGCATTCTATGAACTCTTCCGCCCAAAGAAGGTTCAGGCGCTATCTTCTCCCCCTGGTGGCGTTGGCGTTGCTCGTCGCCCTTGGGCCGCTTGCGAGCCTTGCGGCTGAGCCTACGACTCCGCACGAGGACCCCGCCCAGGCCGAACGCCCCCTTCTGGACCCTTTCGCCTGGCTTCGTTTCTACTCCCAGACCATGTCCCTCGTGAGTGAAGCACGCTTTGAAGACGCCAGCCGCCTGCTTGACACAATGCGCTACGTCCAGTTGCCACCGGAGCTGCGTTTCATAGCGGAGCGTTACAATGGCCTCCTCTCGCAGTTCGCGACAACCATGCAGGAGCTCCAGGACTCCCTGAACAGCGCTGCTTCGCTGTTGCGACAGGAGCGGAAGGAGGAGGCCCTCCAAGAGCTTCAGCATGGCCGAGCGCTTCTGGCCCGAGCGGGGGCACTGGCGGAGGACATCCGCCAGGCGAGTGACATCCTCGTGGAGGCCACCGGCCTCCTGAAGGGGACAGTGGCGGCACGGAACCTGCAATACCACGAGCAGTTGCAAGAAGCCCTGCGGCGGCTGCAAGCCCTGACGCTTGACTACGCTACCCTGCATGGCACCCGTACGCGCGTCGCCCTGGGGGAAGAGGCCCTCCCTGTGATCCCAACACTGGCGCCGAGGCTCAAGACGGTCATTGAGGTGGAAGCGGAGCCGAAGGGTTACCCAGGCCTTCCACTGAGCGTGAGGGGGAAGCTCACCCGAGAGAGCCGCCCTGAGCAACCCTTGACGCCCATAGAGCTCTGGTTAGACGAGCAGAGGCTGCTGCAGCTTTCCGTCCCCAGCTCCTTTGATGTAGCGTTCACCCCACCCGAGGACGCGACCCTGGGCAAGCACACCCTTGTAGTCGTGGCGCCAGCACAGAGGGAGTTCGCCGAGGCGTCCTGGAAGGGAGAGCTGGAGATCATCAGGGCCCTACCAGCGCTGGAGGCGCGCTCATCAGCCGTCGTCCTGCTGAAGCGGCGCATCTCGGTCTCCGGGCTGACATCCTCGGAGTTTGGGCCCCTGCAGGGCGCTCAGGTCACCCTGCAGGCGGGCCAGGCCACCCAACTCACAACCACCGGCAGGGATGGGGGCTTTGACGCATCCCTGTCGTTGCCCTGGAACCTGTTCCTGGGCGGCGTCGTGAACCTCAACATAGCTGTCCAGCCACAAGAGCCGTGGAACGGCCCCGTGGAACGGGAGTTGACCCTCTGGGTCATCAATGTCCCCAACATCGCGCTGCTGGCAGTCGTCTCCCTCTACCTGACCATTGCGCTGAACGGGCGCTACCTCAGACGCAGGCATGAAGAGCGTCCAACAGCGCCAGGGGAGGGAGAGGGCGTGATCTCTGTGGAGACCCCGCTGGCCCGCCTGACGTCCCTGGTGGGCATGGACGAGGGGCGGGCACGCGTGCTCAAAGCGCTGGAGCGGGTGCTCCTGGCAGCTCAAGAGGCTCTCCAGGCGGCCCTCAAGCCTTCCCAGACACTCCGCGAGCTGACCATGGGGCTTCCCCTTGGCGATGGGCGGGGCGACATGGCCCACCTCACGAGCATTGCGGAGCGGGCCCTGTACTCGCCGTACCCACTCGATGATGCTGAGGTCCTCCGGGCAGAAGACCTCAGCCAGAAGCTCGAAGGAGGGCTGCGCCGTGCCTCTCTCTAGGGTGGTGGCCCTCACGGCGCTGGCGACAGGCATTCTCCTGGCTCTCCTCCTGTGGCTCTACCCCTCCAGCACAGACTTCAGGGCCACCAACCCGTTCTGGAATGGCCTCCGTGATTTCAGAAGCCAGTTCAGCGTCACCCCTCTGGATGATCTGTCTGGACTCCCCCGGGACCCGCACCGAACCGTCCTCGTGCTCATCCCCTACCGGCCGCTGACCGGGGGTGACCTGCAAGCGCTCCAGCGTTACCTGGCCGGTGGAGGCATCCTCTTCCTCCTGGACGACTACCGCTGGGGAAATCAGGTGCTGGAGGGGCTTGCCCTCCCTGCCCGATTCTCCGGCGCCCCGCTGGTGGACCCCCTGTTCTATTACAAGAACAACGAGCTCGTCAGGGTTGTGAGCTTCACCGCCTCGCCCCTGTCTGCGGGGGTAAGCCGCCTGGTGTTGAATCACGCCACCGTCCTGCAGGGGGTCGCCAGGAACGAGGTCGTGGCGAGCTCGTCGCCCTTTAGCTTCCTGGACACGCAGCCCGACAGGCTTTGGGAGGACCAGGAGCCGTTGGGCCCCTTCCCCGTCATCGCATTCCTGAGATCTGGGGATGGGATGGTTGTAGCAGTAAGCGACCCGAGTATCCTCATCAACGGCACCATAGCCCTGGAGGACAACCAGGTCTTCATCAGCAACGCCCTGGGCCTCGCCGGCCCCCAGCGGCAGGTCTTCCTCGACACCTCTCACCTTCCGTTGGAGTCCTTCGACCGGACCAAGGCGATGCTGGGGACGCTGCGCACCGCCGCTGCCTCCTCCCCGGGAGCCCTGCTGCTGGCAGGGATGGCGATTGTTCTGCCCTGGCTCTCACTACGCTTCAGGAAAGGGGTTTAGCTGTGGCTGAGGCACCTCAGGCAATCATCAACCGCATGGTAGAAGGCCTGTCCTCTGTCATCGTAGGGAAAACCCAGGCGAAACAGCTCATGGTTGTCGCGCTCCTGGGGGGTGGGCATGTGCTCATCGAAGGATTCCCAGGCACCGCGAAGACCATGCTCGCCAAGACCTTCGCCCGCATCATCGGAGGGGAGTTCAAGCGAGTCCAGCTTACCCCCGACATGCTCCCCACCGACATCACTGGCTTCTACCTGTACACCCTTGATGGCAACACCAGGTTCATCGCAGGGCCCCTCTTTGCCCACGTGGTGCTGGCCGACGAGCTGAACCGCACTACGCCCCGCACGCAGGCAGCCTTCCTGGAGGCGATGCAAGAGGGCACCGTTACCATCGAGGGGAGGCTCCATCCCCTCCCCAAGCCCTTCATCCTGGTGGCGACCCAGATCCCCTACGGAGCCGAGGGCACCTACCCCCTCACCGAGGTCCAGATGGACCGCTTCATGTTCCGCCTGTGGAGTGGCTACCCGTCGGTCGAGGAAGAGGCGGAGGTCCTGCGTCGGGTGGACAGCCTGGAAGACCCCGCCGTCACGCCCGTCGTCACGCCAGAGGAGGTGCTCAGGCTACGGGAGGAGGCCAAGAGGGTCTTCGTGGCAGACAACGTGCGCGAGTACATCGTCTCGCTGGTCCGCCGGGTCCGGGAGGACGCCGACGTGCTGGTGGGCCCCAGCCCCCGCGCTACCATCGGCTTCTTCCGTGGGGCCAGGGGCATGGCGCTCATGGAGGGCCGGGGCTTTGTCATCCCCGATGATGTCAAGGCGCTGGCGGTGTCCATTCTGGAGCACCGCATCCGGGTGAAGCCGGAGGCGGAGATGGAGCAGGTGACTGCTTCCAAGATTGTTGCCCGGGTACTGGAGGAGCTCCCGGTGCCCAGGGCTGGAGGCTAGGCCCGCGCGCCATGCGACGTCGGAACCTGCTTCCCCACATCTATGTTCTCTTGCTTCTCACCGGGGCTGCCATCCTGGCTGGGCTGCCCTTCTCCCTGTCCACCGTTGTCCTCCTGGGGGTCTGGGCGTACTCCCTCTACCGCCCCCCGGCGCCCCTGACCTTCCTCCTGCTGACCCTGGCAACCCTCGTCTTCCTGCCCCTGGGGGTAGAGGCCGCTGAGCTTATCCCGCGCCCCTTTCCTTCCCTCCTGGCGCTGCCGCTGCTCCCCATCGTGGACACGGCGGTGCGCCGTGCCGCGCAGGCCACAGCTAGCCCGGGATTCCAGCAGGGGTGGCGTCCTACGGGGCTGTCCAAGGCCCTCGCTGCCTGCGCCCTGCTGACGGCGGCGGCAGGGGCATTGGCCTCCAGCCCTACGGTGGCGCTGAGCGGCGGCATTCTGTTGGCCTATCTGCTGGCCAGGGGTGCGCTGGCATGGCACTCGCTGCGGGGCTGGCCACTCCGTACTCCCCGCTCCCGCGTCCGCGCCCTGGTCGGTGACCGGGTGGAGACCACGTGCCCTCTGAAGAACGAGGGGACGTCGCCCCTGAGCGTGTGGGTCACTACACCGCACCCGTGGGCAGCGGTGTCCCCCAGCGAGACCCAGCTCCAGCCAGGGCAGGAGGTCCTGCTTCAAGTGACGCTTACCCCACCCCTCGCCGGCCCCGCAGCTCTTCAGCTCCAGCTCTCTCTCCTGGACCCCCACGGCATCCTCCTGCGGTGCCGCACCATTGAGGCCATCGAACTGCGGATAACGCCACGGGCTCGCTATGCCGCCTGGCTGGCCCGGCGCTACCTCCAGGAGACTGCGGCAGGCACCGCACCCGTAGCCCCTGCGGTCGCCAGGCTCCTGAAGGGGCCTCGACGGGGCATTGAGTACTACGGGGCCCGCGCCTATCAGCCCGGGGACCGGCTCAAGGACCTGGACTGGAAGCACACCATCAAGCTGGGCCAACTGGTCATCAGAGAGTTCCTCGAGACCCCTGGTGAGGCGGCGATCCTGGCCGTCGCCCTGGTGGGCAGAGACCCGACGGAGGCGGATACCCTGGCCCACGACCTGCTTATCACAGCCTTGACCCTGGCCCGAGAGGAGATCCCCATCGCCATCGCAGCCTACAACTACCAGGATGTCCTGGCTTCCACCCTCCCGCTAAGCCCCCGAGAGGCTGTCCAGCAGGCCCTCTCCCTTTGCGACCGGATCACCCTGGTGCAGCGGCCCGAACGGCAGTGGCATCCTGTGGATGCACAACGACTGCGCCGGACGCTGGGGCAGCTCCGGACGCTGACCACGGAGCCGGCGCAGAAGCTCCAGGGCATCCTGGAGCTGGAGCTCCAGGTCCTGAACCTTCAGGCCCGGCACGACCCCGCCTGGAAGGCCCTTCAGCAGGCAACGGAGCGGATA
Source organism: Chloroflexota bacterium (assembly GCA_016210285.1). Next base: position 2,538 of record JACQUN010000021.1, on the reverse strand, counting down.
CCGCCCCCCGCTGCGGTCGTGGTAGTGGCGCCCGAGAGCTACGATTCCGGGGTGCTCTCCCTGCTCGTGGAGCGCCTGCGCAGCAAAGGCCATCGGACGCTACGCCTCCCGGCGGCGCTGGCCACCGCCCGGCGCTAGGGGCCAGCCCGGGAGCATCTCAGGGTTGCCGCATCCGCCGGCGCATCACGAGCCAGAGGGACAGCAGCCCCAGGCCCGCTGCCAAACCCACTGCCAGAGACGCCCTCACCCCGGGAAGCGGCGTCGGGGTGGAAGACACGCCGGGCACGATACGGAGGACGCGGTCGTCGCCCGCCGTGGCTGTGCCGCGGCCATCGCGGTTGCTGGTGGTGAAGTACAGGAAACCATCCGGCCCCTGGACAATATCCCGAAGCCGCCCGAACTGGCCGCTGAAAAGCTCCTCGTGGGAGAGCACCGTGGAGTTGTCAACGGGGTCCAGGACAACCCTGTGGACATGGGCTGCCCTCAGCGTCACGAAGAAGAGGTTGTTCCTCCACTCCGCTGGCAACGCATTCCCCGTAGAGAACGTAGCCCCCGCGGGGGCAATGGTGGGGGTGAACTCCAGGATGGGGTCAACCAGGTTGGGGTTGTTCGCAACCCCGGCGTGGAACGGCCAGCCGTAGTTCTTCCCGGGAATCACGATGTTGACCTCATCCCCAAAGGCAGGTCCGTGCTCCGTGATGAAGAGCTTCCCTGTGAGCGGGTGGAAGGCCAGCCCCTGCGGGTTGCGGTGCCCGTAGGTAAGAACGTAGGAGCCTGGGAAGGGGTTGTCCGCTGGCACGGAGCCATCGGGGTTGAGGCGCAGGACCTTGCCGTTCAGGGAAGCCAGATCCTGGGCCAAGTTGGGCTGGCTGGCCTCCCCCATGGTCGCATAGAGCTTCCCATCCGGGCCGAACTTGATCCGGCAGCCGTTGTGAATGTTCTCCCCAGCAATCCCGTCCAGCAGGACAGTCTCGTTCTGCCCGGTGTTCCCGACGGCGGTGAAGCGAGAGATGCGGTTCACGGTGGCGCCCTGCGTGCTTTTGTAGGTGTAGCACACGTACAGAAAGCCGTTGGCGGCGAAGTCGGGGTCCAGGGTCAGGCCCATGAGCCCCGCCTCGATGAAGTGGAACACCGGGATAGTGACCAAGGGGGTTGCCAGGAGCTGGCCATCCTGGAATACCCTGATCCGGCCAGGGCGCTCGGCGATGAACAGGCGCCCGTCGGGGGCAAAGGCCAGCGACCAGGGCACCTCCAACCCGGTCACCACGCTCTCCACCTTCACCTGGGGTGCCTGGGCGGACACCGAGCCCCCCGCAACCAGCGCATGTGACGCACCCGCGCCTGCAAGGAGTAGAGTGAGTCCAAGAAGCAAACCGAGGAGACGCACGACTCTAGCCTCCCCAACCAGGGTCGGTGGCCGGGCGGGCAGCCCAGGCCTCCCCACATTGAGCGCCCTCAACCCTGGCGCCTGCCCCGCGCCTCACGCACTGCTCACACTGATAGCTTGCCCTCGGCCACCAGGCGTCGGAACTCCTCCAGCCCTGCAGGCGAGCCCACCTCGTAGAAACGCTCCTGGGTCTCAAAGGCCAGGAGCTCGCCATGCTCGACAAGCTGTTGATACATCGCTTCCAGGGAAGAGGGCGTGCCTGACGGGACCAGGGCCAAGCACCCCTTCCGGAGGAGGGCCAGGCCATAGTCAATGTGCTCCATCCCTGGTCCTTCCGCGGAAGGATTTCTCCGCTTGTCATAGACCTTGACCATCCTTCCCGTCCTTCCCTGGAAGGATGTGGAAGGACCGACGACGACGTTGCTCCGGTCGTAGCGGTCCAGGTTCCTGTACACGACCATCAGGGCTCCCTTGTCGAACTGCTGAAAATGCGCCAGCACCTGGGCGAAGTCCACAGTCAGGTAGGAGTCGCCGTACATCACGAAGAAGGGGTCGTGGAGCATGCGCTCAGCGTTCTTCAATGCGCCGGCGGTCCCAAGGAGGGTCTCTCCTTCAAGGCTGTAGGTGACCTGGACACCCAGCCGCGAACCGTCACCCAGATACGCCTGTATCTGTTCGGCCAGGTGTCCCAAGCACAGGACCACCTCTCGAATGCCCTGGCGGCGGAGCTGGCGAAGCTGGAGCTCCACAAAAGGCCTGCCCTGGACAGGCACCAGGGCCTTGGGGATGGTCTCTGTATAAGGCATGAGCCGGGTGCCAAGGCCCCCCGCCAGGATCACAACCTGCGGCAGTACAGCGGGAGGCGCTACCTGGTCGGCCATAGCAACAGCCATTCACTGTAGCGGCGAGCTCCGCCCGCTGTCCTGCGCTTCTCCCCGGATTCGAGCATCATCGCGTGTCACTCCCCCTGCTCACTGCCTCTCTCTTCGAACTTCCATCCTACCGCCTGATGCCCCCCAGCGACAAGCCTTGCAGCATGAGGCGCAGGGTCTTTTAGTAGGGTGATGAAAAACCCTTTTCGACCATCCCCCTGCCCCCTTCCTGGCCAGGAAGGGGGGGTAAATTGTATCTGGGGGACACCCCCAGACCCC
>JACQUN010000119.1 GCA_016210285.1 Chloroflexota bacterium | reverse complement strand
GTGGCCACCAGGTGAAACTGCCCCGCAAGGATCTCTGCAGCCTTGGCCATACCCTGCGCCGTTACCGCCAGCTCATGTACCGTCTCGTCGGCGCTTTCGCTCTTCAGGGCTTGCTCGAGCAGCGGTTGCAGCTCATGGAAGGCCGTGGCATAGGTCACGGCTTTGTCCCGGCGCGGATTGATGAGGCTGCCCAGGACCGGCGCTTTTTGGAAAAGATCGTAGAGCGCGCCCATGGCAAAGCGCAGTTGCTTGGTCAGTAAGTTCTCCTCGCTGCCGAGCAAATCGCGCTCAGGCGCCAAGGACGAAGCCTGGGCCGCGTGCTCGGCCAGCTTGAGCCAATCCTCCCGCTTGGCGTCCAGACTCAACCCGCAGCAGGCCAGATTCAGCGGAGGAAGCGGGCCATACCCCCCCCACTTCCAGGCCGCCAGGGCCAGGTTGAAGGCGGCGATCTGGGTGCAGCGGGGGTCCAGTTCCAGGCCAAGGAGATTGTCGCGCAGCACCGCCTCGCAAGCCTCCGCCTGCGACAGGCCCTCCTCTGCCATGCGCAGGGCCACCAGGATGAAGAGCGCAAAGACCAGGAAGTGGCCACTGCCCATGCAGGGGTCGAGGAAACGCAGTTCCTTCGCCGTTTTGGGCCAACCGAGGAAGCTGCCGGCAGCGGGACGCCAGGCGTCGGTTTGCTCGTCCCTGACGAAACGGAGGTACTCCCAATTCACTCCCGGCAGGGCGACCGCAGCGCGGGCTTCCTCCTCGGTGGCAGCGGTGATACCTCCCACCTTCTTCCCCGCCCACCACGCACCCAGGGTGTTGTGTAGCAGGAAGAGGACCATGTAGTCCTCGGTGAACAACTGTGTGACCGGAGACAACTCGTCGGCCCCGATCTTCACCTCAGACCTGTTGACCTCCTCCTTGCGTTGGGCCTGCCAGAACTGATAGACCCAACCCAGGCCATCGTCGGCCAGGAAGGTATCGCACGGCAGCTCCACGACCAGTAGCTGCAGGGCATGGCGATCCTCAGGGGCAAACTGGGTCTGCCCTGCCGGGTCGTCGGCCCGGAAGATCTGCGGGAGCATCGCTGCCGCAAAACGGGCCGCCACCTCCCAGCCATCCCGCAGACCCATTTCCGGGGCCAGCTCCCCACAATCCGCCAGCGACACCCCTACCCCATGCTGGGGGGAGATGAGCAAATCGTTCTCTGCCAAAAAGCGGGCAAAGAGCAGCCGGTGCCACTGGTCGTACGCGATCTTCTCCACCAGGTGCCGGATCAGATACTGCCCCTTTTTCTCGGGGTCCTCCCGGTCGCCCAGTTGACGAGCCTGGGCGCGCAGCGCCCGCCGCAGGATGCGCTGGTCCGGGGTCAAGTGACCTGGCGCATCGGACTCATCCACCCCCAGGGCATGGAGCGCCTTGCGCGCACCGGCCTCGGCCAACTCGCGGGCCTGCAGCACCACCTTGGCGAGCAGGTTGCGCTGGGCTTTTTTCAAAGCAAGCATGATTCCCCCATCACAGCATCACCGGCCCCTCGCGGAGCTGGTCCTTCACCACTTTGCGGACTCCCTCCAGCCAGGTGTCCAGGTCTTGCTCGGTACGGAGGGTAGCGGAGGGCAGGGTCACCCGGACTGCCTTGGGCTCCACCAGCCGCGCGGCTTCCTCCAGGGCTTTCTGAAACCGCTGTGGCAGGGCCTCCACCAAGGTGCGGCGGTTGGCCAGCGAGTTGCCCCGCAAGGTTCCCAGCACTTGCTCTTCGTCAGCCACCGCTATACCGGGAGGCGCTTGCAGGCCGAATTGCGCTACCAGGGCCTGCCTTTGTTCTTCTTTGAGCGGTGGCCATGCCGGGCTGGCCTCCAGCCTGGCCTTCTGCTGCTGAAAGGCGGAGACCAGGTTCTCCTGGACTTTGTTCAGCGCCTCGCGGAGAGCGCCCAGGATCTTCTGTGTGAGTTGAGGCACCACCTCGGGATCGGTTAGCAGACTGCGGGACGCACGGATCGCGGCTATCGAGTCGCCCACCTCGCCCGCTTCGGGCAGCTCCACAGCCAGGGCGTGCAGCTCCTCCAACCTCCGCCAGCGTGGCAGGCGTTTGCCAATACCCTCCCTGGCCTTGGTCCACTGGACCATGCGCTCCGTCAGGGCCTCCTTTTGCTGGTGGATGGCCAAAAGCTGGGCATTGCCGCTCAGTCCCTGCAGGTCCCGGATGGGTTGGGTATCGGGTCTTGCAGGACAGGGGGAATCCCCGCCGGCCCCCTCGGCCAATTCCAGAAGTTTGGCGAGGAAAGTGGCCGCTGCCACTGCCTCCTGCCCGTTGGTTGTGGTCACCCCCAGTTTCTGGAACAAGGCTTTCAGTTCGAGCCGTTGGGTGACAGTCAGCGGCGGGACATCGGCCTGGAACAGGGCATTGCTGATCTGGGTCTGGTTCAGGGACTTGGCGTCCACTGGCTGGCCATTGAGCGCCGCCCGGAGGTTGCCGGCCAGGGTGAGGATCACCAGCGCCGCGTCGATGGCGTCCTGCGGCCAGCCAAAAGGCGCGCCCTTGAACTGATCCCGGACCTCCTTCCCCTTCTTCCCCGGCCCGATAAAGCCGTAGATCTGTTTGCAGACCGGATGCCCTACGGTTTCGCCCTGGTAACCCACCGCCTGGAGCGCGCCCACATTCCCGCTCCGGGCGCCATTGAGCACCTGGGGCCAGTTGGCGTGGTCGGCCTCGGCAAAACGGGGAAAGAGCCGCTGCAAGGCCCCGGTGGCGGCATCCTTGACCTTGTCCACCAACTCGATCCCGTTTGCCTCATTGCCCCCGCCCAGGAAAACCTTGGCGCCGGCCAGGACCTGGCGAATACCCTGTCCCACCGACTGTTCAGCGAGCTGCAGGCGCGTCTTGATCGCCTCACAGGCCTGGACCCCCTCGCTAGAGGTCGGAGTACCCTTCGTATTTAGCGTCTCCTGGGCAGCCATCAAGGAAGCCAGGTTCTGCCTGAGTTCTTCGTGCATCACCCGCGGCAGAAAACCGAAGAGCAGGGAGCTTTCGCTGCCCGCGGCCCGGGCTTCCCCCGCCACGGTCTTTTCCTGCTCGGCCCAACCGTGCCGCATCCACAGGACGAGTTTTTGCGCCGGCTGCTCAGGCCGGCTCTGGGACAAGACCACCTCCAGGTCGCGGGCCTGACGAGAGGCTCCATGCGCCAGGGAGAGAAGGCGCAGGCTCTGTTCCAGGGCCGCACTCAGCAACTCGTCCCGTTTGAAACTGAGCCCCGATTCGTCGTTGAGGATGCCGGTGCGGCGGCGGTTGAAATCGGAGTTCCAGTCTGCCCCCTCGCGGGTCTGGAGGACATATTCGTCCTCCACCTGCATGAGTTTGCCCTCGGCGACCAGCTCGCCCAGCAACTTGGGCACTTCCTGGCGGAGCCGGGGGCCATCCTGGCGCAGGTCCTCCACCAGCAGATCGGCCAGGGTCTCGGCGGTGGCCCGCACCCCGTCGTCCGCCCCTCCGGAGCGGGGCAGGTGGGGAATCAGGAAAGCCAGGGCGCACAGGCGGGATTTCAGCGCCCCTGCCGGAGTGCGGTCGCGCACCCCCATGATGATTTCGTGATACTCCCGCTGCAGGACCCCGGTATTGAGCAGGTCAGACGAGATCTGGTCGTAGATGAAATCTGCCGGGACCACACTGCCCAGCGGTTTGCCGGCTGTCTCCCGCGCCGCGTCGAAGACAATCTTGAGCTGGGTGCGGAGCTGGGCCGTGGTGCCGCTGGCATCCACGTTGCGCAGCACCTTCTCCCAGAAGCGCCGGCGCACGGGCAGGAGGGGGTAATCAGCGGCATAATAGGTCTCGTCCGCGCTAGTGGCGGCCAGGCGCGTACTCTGCAACTGCCGGCTGATCTCCCCCTGATTATCTGCGATGATCTGCTGAATAGCGGGGACCCGCTCCGGCTTCTTCGCCAGGACAGTTTTGCGGATGACGTTCTCCACGTCGGCATCGGAGAGAGAGACCTTGACGGTGAAGCGGGCCTGCAGGCGGCGCAAACTGTCGGTGGTGGTCAGTGCAGACTGACCCGTGCCGACCAGGAGCAGCCGGCTTTTCAAACCTAAACAGCAGTGCTCGGCGATTTCCTGCACATCCATCGCCCGCTGGAGCATCCGGTCCCCGATGTACTGCTGGACCTCGTCCACCACCAGCAAGGTGCAGGGCAGGCGATCTTCATCCCCAAAGATGCGGCGGATGATGTCGAGGGTATCGTCGATGGTGGGCGAGTCCTTGGTCGGGAACTGCTCCCGAAGCGCCGCCCGGGCTTGTTGGGGGGTGCCATAGGTGGGATCTGCGGCAACCAGGGCTTCGGCCAAGGGTGTGGAGACATAGAAGTTCTGGATCTCGCGATCCGGGTTCAGATTGCGGGCCTTGAGCTGCGCGGCAACCTGCTCCCAGATGGGCTTTTCCCGCAACCAGAGAGAAAACCGGGCCGCAGCCAGGTTTTCGGGCAACCCTGCGGCGCGGAAGAGGAGCTGGAGGAAGGCCAGACGCACATTGTCCATGCTGCCGGCCCCCAGCGTCCCCCCAGCCGCCCTGAGCCCCCCAAAAGGACGCGCGCGGTTGGTCAGTTCGACCAGCAGATCGCTGATCGTTTGGGGCAACTGGGCAATTGATCGGGCAGAGGCTCCGTCAGGAAACTTGAAATCGACCCACAGGTAGCGCAGCATCTTGACCAGGTGGGATTTGCCGCTGCCGAAGAACCCGCTGACCCAGACGGCCTGCTGCTCTGGCTTGTTCAGGCCACCCAAATAGGCAGTCAGGATGCGCTCCAGCCCCCGCGCATATTCCCCGTCGCAGACAAAGGTCTCCAACTCGAAGCGCAGGGTCTTGAGTTGCTCCTGGTCCTCGCCGATCTCCGCCACCTTGGAGACCCCGTTGTTGAGCAGGTCGAAAGAAAGCGGGTCCTTCAGGTAGACGTCCTGGTTCTTCATAGGGGCAGTCTCTCGCTACAAGTAATGGGCATGGCCATGTAATTGAACCCTTCTCGGGCATCCATGAACCGATAGAGATTCCGTTCATATTCTCCGGGAAAAAACACCAGCAATCTTCCCCGGATGATGCCCTCCAACTCGGCGATGATGCTGGAAACATGGGTAAACCCAAACAGGCTACCGGTGCCCATTACTGCAACGACTGTGTGCTGGTCCACCCCTTCTGCCTGACAAGCTTCTCTGAGGTGTTCAACCACCTGCTTTTTCAATTCTTCCTCAATGGTCCCCAGGGCCTCCGGGTCAGCAAAGTAACCTTCTCGGTAGTCGTGGCCGGCCAGCCAGCGGGCCGGCGCATCGGTGATATCGACCAAGCGCCAACCGTGTTTGGCCGCCAGCGTGGCTACCTCAAATCCCCCGACCCGAGCCCGCAGCCGGCGCTCCTCTGCCGGTGGGTAAACCGCGAACCACACCCGCTGGGCGCCAGCCAGGTTCAGGGGCCAGGGCAACTGGACGAAACGCTGGTAATTGGCGATGAGGCGGTCGATCTGGCTCACAGATAGTCTTTCAGCAGCCGGCTGAACCGCGGGAAATCGATCTCTACCACTGACCCTATAGCCCGTAAGTTGATGAGTTCCTCACGGTGCGCCTGGACCGCCAGGGATCGGGCCTGCACTGCGGTCAGGTCCAGCAACTGGCACCAGGGCGAGCTGAATGCCTGTTCTCCGTGAATCCCACTGACGTTACTGAGCAAGAGCGCCAGGGCAAGCGATGCTGGCCTGGGCTGCACCTGGCAACGCACCTTCTGCCCACGCCCTTCAAAGTGGCCGGCCTGTGTCCAGGTGGAGGCAGCATTCCTGGCAATGCTGGCAATACTAATGGAACTATAGTGCCCAGGGAAAGCCTCCCTAAGGGCCTGCTGCCAGGCTGCGGCGACCACCGTTGCGCCGAGGGCAGACGCGAGGATTACTGGGGTCGTGACCCGCAGGAGCGAATCCCGGGTCCAGGCGACCAGGAGGGAAAGGAGCGGCAGGGACTGGGGATCGAAACCCACCAGCTCCCGATAGATCGCGAAGAGAGGCATTCTAGGGGACAGGCCGTAGAGATCGTGCAGGTGGCGAAAGGTCTTCACGCGTGAGGTTTCAGTGGGCTTGCCGAGAGCGTTTTCCTGAACAACAGCTCGGCGATAGTCGTCGGCGGTCGCGCTTGGCCCCAAGAGCGCCAAGAGCTGCGTGATCTCGTTGAGCATCATGGTGCGGGCAGCATGCACTCCCCCAGGGGTCAGCTTAAATCCAAAGGATTCGAGGGTGGTGTTGCCCTCCATCAATAGAACCGACACGGCATTCCCTATCTTTGCGCTAATCTGACCTGTTGACGTATGTCCTTCAACCTGACACTACGGCATATTTTCATATATGCCAAATACTTGGAATCTATTAATCTACGGACTGATTGTCCATGTCAAATGGATTCTTTTCCTTTCACCCAAACGATCTGCCTAAAGGACGGAGATCCCCGTCAGTTCGCAGATAATCTGGGCAGGGTGCGAGGGCGGGTGCCCACTTAGGCCGAATAGGCCGGAGTGGGCTGCCCGCAGCACGCTGCCCCTCATCAGGC
>JACQUN010000112.1 GCA_016210285.1 Chloroflexota bacterium | reverse complement strand
GAAGTAGTGCATGGCGCCCCCGACCTCCCACCCCCGTTCCTCCCGCAGGACCCGGAGCACCTCACTATGGCCTTCCGGGTGCTCTGGCAGCTCTCGTGAATGGACGATGATGGGCAGGCCCAGCTCCCGCGCCAGGCGTATCTGCTGCCGGAAGGCCTGGTACTGGAGCGCCAGGTCGGGGGCGTGCTCGGAGAAGTCGAGGCCGACCTCACTGATGGTGACGACGCGCGGGCTGCTGGTGGCCAGGGTGTGCAGCCGCTCGCACGTCGCGTCGCCCAGGGGCGCCGTCACATCCATGGGATGAATCCCCACGCCTGACCAGAGGAGGGGCTCCTGGGTTGACAGGCGGACGCACGCCTCGGAGGAGGCCAGGGTTGTCCCTGCCGCGATAATGAAGCCCACCCCAGCGTCCCTGGCGCGATGGAGGACACCGCTCAGCTCGCCGGGCGGGTACTGGTCAAGGTGGGTATGGCAATCAGTCAACACAGCGGGGAGACTCGGTGCGATTTCGGCAAGCACGTTGTTAGAATATAATACACGTATGTCTCCTCTGGGTGCAGGGTTTTCCCCAGGATTCCATGGGGAGCCTGGAAACCTGGGCATGGGAAGAGGGTAGCACCAGGCAACGGAGCCCCTATGCTCTTGATGGGTGTAGTCCGGGAGACCCTGGCGTGGCGGCGAAAGCATCCCCGCGCCTACAATGGCCTTCGCCTGCTGGTGGGCGTGGCTTTTAGCGCCGGCCTGGGATGGCAGGCCGTGCGCGGCCTGCGGTGGGCCGAGGTGGGCGCCAGCTTCCAGGAGTACCCCCTGCTCTACGGCCTTGCCGCGCTGGGGGTGTTCCTGGGCAGCAACCTGATTCGCGCCTACCGCTGGCAGCTTCTCTTCCTGAACGAGCGGGTGTCGCTGCTGCGGCTTTTCTTCGTTCAGAACGCCGGCATCGGCCTCAACAACCTCATGCCTGTCCGGACCTTCAGCGAGGTCACCCAGTTCGCTCTCCTTACCATAAAGAGCAGGGTCACCCCCGGGACCGCTCTCGCCACGTTGGGGATGGAGCGGGTGTTCGACATCGCTGCCAGCACCCTTCTGTTCACGCTGGGTCTTGCCCTTCTGCCGGAGATGGGGGGGGTCCAGGGGTTCTGGCCTCAGCTCGCCTTCGCCCTGCTCCTCACGGCAGTCAGCCTGGGGCTGATGCGCTTTCTTGCCTGGGGGAGCCGCCGCCTGGCCTGGATGGGGCGGGTATCCCTGCTGGGCTCCCTGGGGCAGGCCCTGGCACAGCTTGAGCAGCAGCGGCTTCGCATGGCCGTTTCCTTTCTCGCGACCCTGGGCTACTGGCTGTGCCTGGGAGCCAGCGCGTGGGTCCTGGCCCAGGGGATGCGCTTCTCGGTCTCCTTTTCAGCCCTGCTGGTGACCGTCGTCGCGGTCACCTTCATATCCACCTCCCTCCCTTCCCTGCCAGGGGCAGTGGGGACCTTTGAGTTCAGCACTATCTACATGCTGGGGTTCTTCGGGGTGGACCGTGCTCAGGCCCTGAGCTACGCTGTGCTGCTCCATGCCCTCCTCTACCTTCCCCCCGTGCTCTTCGCGCTGGTCATTCTCCCCAGGGAGGGGCTGGCCGCGCTCCGCAGTGTCCAGAAGGCCCTACCAAGCGGGACCTCACGCCCTTGACAGGCTTGCCGGCCATGAGACCCCGATGGTGCCTCCTGCTGCTCCTCGTGGGCCTGCTGGCGGCCTGTGGCGCGCCTACGCCGACTCCTATAGCCCCATCGTCTCCCACGCCTTCCCCGGCTGCCGCCGCCACCCCTGCGGCGTCTCCGGCTCCAACCCGTGTGCCCTCCCCCGCCAGGGGCGCGCCCACCCCTTCCAGGGTGCCGAGCCTGGCGGGGACCCTCACCCTCGCTGCCCGCGCTGAGCCTCCCAGCCTGGATGTGCACCGGGAGGTCTCCCCCGTCCTGGCGGCCTTCGGGCCGGGCATTGCGTACAGCCGGCTTCTCCGCTTCCGCTCGGGGCCGGACGTGCGGCTGCCGAGCATGGAGGTGGAGTGCGAGCTCTGCCGCTCCTGGGAGCAGCCTGACCCCCTCACCTACCTTTTCCACCTGCGAGAGGATGTCCGCTGGCAGGAGCTTCCTCCCGCGCTGGGCAGGAAGGTGGAGCCGAAGGATGTGGTGGCCAGCTACAACCGCCAGCGCACGCCGGGCTGGCCCAATGGCTCACTCCTTCAGGGGGTCGAGGGAATCAATGTGGAGGGGAGCACCCTGCGGGTGCGTCTCAAGGCTGCCGACGCTGATTTCCCCATGGCGTTTGCTGATGCCCATTCCAAGGTCCTGCCTGCGGAGCTGGCCGCGGAGCCGGACCTGGGGAAGGGGCCGGTGGTTGGGAGCGGCCCGTGGGTGTTTGAGGGGTGGGACAAAGGCGAGGCCTTCCGCTTCCGGCGCAACCCCGGCTACTTCGAGGAGGGCCTGCCCCGAGTGCAGGCGCTCCGCATCCTGATAATCAAAGATGCAGCGACTCGGGAGGCCGCCTTCAGCACACGGTTGCTGGATGTGGACGAGGTGGCAGGGGAGCGGTGGCCTGAGTTCCAGCGGGGACATCCTGAGGCCGGTTTTCTCCTCTACCCCGCGGCGGGAACGGGAATCGGCTTGACGCTCAACACGCGGGTCTTTCCATTCTGGGACCCAAGGGTGCGTCGGGCACTCCTTCTGGCCCTTGACCCCTGGGCGCTGAACCGCGATGTCTGGAAGGGGCTGGCCACTGTCTCTGCGGGCGTGCCCCCTGTTGCGGCGGACTGGCTCTTGCCGGGGGAGGAGCTGCGCAAGTACCTGGCGTCGCCGCAGGAGGCCAGGGCGCTGTTGCGGGAGGCAGGGCCCGCCTCTTCCGTCTTCCTGCTCGTCGTGGGGGATGCAGGTGACCGTTCGCTCCGGTATGCCGAGGAGGTGCTGCGGGGTTGGCGCGCGGTGGGGTTCAATCCATCCAGCACCGTGCTGGACCCCGCCCGCTACGCCAGCCGTGTGTGGGGGGAGCGGGCCTTCGCCGCCGCCCTGGGCCCAGTACCTCCTGCCGGTATGCCCAACGCCTACCTGCTTGCCATGCTGCACTCCAGGGGCCGGTGGAGCATCACGGGCCACGCCGACCAGGAGCTGGATCGCCTCATCGAGGCGCAGGCGTTGGAGCTGGACCCGGCCCGGCGCCGCGCCCTTACCCTCCAGCTCCAACGCCGGATGTGGGAGGATGCGGTCCAGCTCTCCCCCGCGGGGCTTGTCCAGGTGTGGGCGTGGTGGCCTGGAGTTCGGGACTTCTATCCGAACTTCGCTGGGTTTGAGTACGCTTTCTGGGCGCGCGTCTCCAGAGAGGGCCCCTAGCCTCTCCTGATGTTGCTGCAATGGAGAGAGCGGGTGGTACTCAGCTCTGTCGCGCAGGAGTTGGTCTTGCTGACCGCTGTGATACAATCAGCATGCGTTGGCGGACGGGGTGAGCGCATGGTGTGCCTGAGATGCCACAGAGAGAGCCCCCTGGGCAGCCGCTCTTGCAGCTTCTGCGGCTCCCGCTTCTCCCTCCAGGAGCAGATCACCGCCCTTGGGCAGGTCCTTCAGTCGGTGAGCGACCGCCTCGCATCCGTGGAGCGTTCCCTGGGGACAACTGTCCCAGGAGCGGCTGCCCAGGCCCCTGGGCCCCCTGTCCAGGAGGTCATCCCAGTCGCCCCTTCCGAGGCTCCAGCCGCGGTGGAGGCTGCAGAGCCCCCGCCTGGGGAAGCCCTGCGCCAGGGAGGGAGAGGGTGGGACTGGGAGGCGGTTCTGGGTGGCAACTGGCTGGCCCGCATCGGTGTGCTTGCCCTCGTCATTGGCGTGGGCTTCTTCCTCAAGCTGGCCTTTGACAACAACTGGATTGGGCCCACGGCCCGCGTCACCCTGGGCCTTCTGGGCGGGATTGCCTTGCTGGGGGCAGGGGAGTACTGGCAGAGGCGGTATCCCCCCTTTGCTCAGGCCCTTACTGGCGGCGGCATCGCCCTCCTGTACCTTTCCATCTTCGCTGCCTTTGCCATCTTCCACCTCATCTCCCTGTTGCCAGCGTGGGGTTTCCTGCTGCTGGTCAGCATGGCCTCCGCGGTTCTGGCGGTCCGCCACGAGGCTATGGCCCTGGCGGTCATCGGCATCCTGGGGGCCTTCGGGGCGCCCTTCATCCTGGGGGGCTTTGCCCCCGCAGCGCGAGAGGCCGCCACGGCTGGGCCAGGCTTTGAGCTCCTGGCGTACATCCTTGTAGTTGACGTGGGCGTGCTCGCTCTTTCCGCCCTCCGGAACTGGCGCTGGTTCACCCTGCTGGCGCTTGTGGGCTCCCTGGCGGTCTTCGGGTTGTGGAATGAGCAGCTTGGCCGAGATGTCAGCCTCCTGGTCCCTGAGGTGGGCTTGACCCTCATCTTCCTGGTCTTCGTTGGGGCGACCACCCTCTTTCACGTGGTCTGGAGGCGGGCTCCGCGCACTTTCGACCAGCTCCTGATGGTGGCGAACGCCGCCGCCTATTTTGGCATCAGCTACGGGCTGCTCTGGGACCACTTCAGGGTATGGATGGGAGGCTTCTCGCTCCTGCTGGCCCTCTTCTACGGCGGCCTTGCGTATGCCGTCTTGCTGCGCAGCGCCGCGAATGCCAGGCTCGGTCTCCTGGCCCTGGGGACTGCCCTGGTCTTCCTCACCATCGCCGTACCCGTCCAGTTGGGGGACCAGGCCTGGACGACGGCTGCCTGGGCTGCTGAGGGGGTGGTGCTGACGTGGCTCTCTTTCACCCTCCGGATGCCCACCTTGCGCCCCTTTGCCTTCGGCGTCTTCGCGGTGATGGCGGTTCGCCTTCTCTTCTTCGACACTGCGGTGGAGCTGCGCACCTTCCGGCCGCTCCTGAACGAGCGTTTTCTTGCCTTTGTCTTCGGCATTGCGGCGACATACACTGCTGCCTACCTCCTCTGGAGAGGCAGGGGAGACCTTCAGCCGTGGGAGCAGGAGGCATTTACCCTGTACCCCCTCTTCCTGGTCGCCGCCAGCTTCTTCTCGCTATGGGTCCTCACCGCTGAGGTCTTGAGCTACTTCGATAGCCGAATAGCCGCCACGGCCCGTTTGGGAGGGGTCGGTTGGTGGCAGCGCGCAGAGGCCCTGCGGGATGGAAAGAACCTCTCCCTCACCGGCCTCTGGGCGCTCTACGCCGCCGTCCTCCTGGTCGTCGGCTTTGCCAGGCGTTCACGCCTGGTGCGCCTTGCCGGACTGGGCCTTCTGGTCGTCCCGATTGCCAAGGTCTTCGTCTACGACGTCTTCACCCTGGAGCGGGTCTATCGGATCGTCGCCTTCATTGGCCTGGGGGTCCTGCTGCTGGCCGGCGGCTACCTCTACCAGCGCTACGGTAGGGCGATCAGGGGGTATGTGCTTGGGAAGTAGGCGACTCCGGACGGCAAGCCGCCTCGCGGCTGCTGCGTTGATCTTCCTGCTGGCGGCCTCCAGTGCCGCGGCCGACTTCACCCTGGGGGACTGGCGCTACGTCAAAGCCATCAGCCTGCCCTCGAATCTTGAGAGGGAGGGCCTGGTTGAGCTCGTCCCCGACCGGGAGGTGTTCAGCGGCTCGGCTGCGGGGCAGGCCGACCTGCGGGTTATCGCCGGCGAGGATACGGAGGTCCCCTACAAGCTGGAGATCGCGGCAGGGGAACATCAGCGGGCGTCATTGACAGTGACCCTTCGCGACAAAGGATATGTGGCGGGCCGCTACTCCACCTTCATAGCAGACCTGGGTCGGGAGGGGCTGCTGCACAACGAGCTTGAGATCCAGGTTCCCCCCACCTCTATCAACTTTCGCCGCACGGCCACGGTAGAGACCAGCAAGGACGGGGACTCCTGGGCGCAGGTAGGCGGAGGGCAGGTCTATGATTTCACGGTCTTTGATTTCACGGGCAGGGAGAGGCGGTTCACGGCGCGGGACACCCGTGTTCGATACCCTGAGAGCACAGCCCGCTACCTGCGGGTGCGGGTGGCCGACGAGGGGGAAGGGCCCCTGGAGATTGCCGGAGCCGACGTCTTCTTCGTCAAGGAAACCCCCGCCGTGGAGGCCTCCTGGCCCATCGCCAGTCTGAGCACAAGCCGCGACGCTGACCGGCGTGCCACCCTGGTGGACATGGACCTGGGCGCCGCTGGTCTTCCTACATCCCGCCTCGCCCTGGCGATTGACGATGTCAATGTGTACAGGGAGGTCAGCCTGGAAGGCAGCGCGGACCGAAAAAGGTGGACCGTTGTTCAGCCGACGGGTGCTATCTACTCCTACGACACCCCCAAGTTCGTGGGGAAGAGCCTGGACATCACCTACCCCGAGGCCACCTCCCGCTATCTACGTCTGGTCCTCCATGACCAGGACAACCCCCCGCTTACGGTGCAGGGCGTTGAGGTCTGGGGTCTGCGGCGCAGGCTCATCTTTACGGCGGCGCCAGGGAGGTCCTACAAGCTGTACTACGGCAATCCCGAAGCCCGCCGGCCATCCTACGATATCGAGAAGGTATTCCCTTACCTGGTGACCAGCGACCTGCCCCGGGTGCAGGTGGGCCCCCAGAGCACGAACCCCCGGTTCGTAGAGAAGCGGCCGCCTGTCAGTGAGCGTTTCCCCTGGCTCCTCCCCTCCGCCGTCGCAGTTGCTGGGGTTCTCGTAGCGCTCCTCCTTCTGGGAGCTGTCCGCAGGATACGAAAGGCCTTGCCGCCTCCGGGCCAGTGAGGCAAGCTGTTGGGAAGCCAGACACCACGGGTGCCATGATAGGGAAGGACATCGGGTGGACATGACACCGTTGCGTGCCGTGACGTTCGACCTGTGGCAGACGTTGCTCCTGGACCGTCGGGAGGCCTGGGCAGCGCGAGCCCGCTATCGGGCGGCTCAAACTTGCAGGCTCCTCGAGGAAACCGGCCTGCACTATCCCCTGGAGCGGATTGAGGCGGCCGGGCGGGAGTGCTTCCGCATTGCCGAGGACCTGCGGACCAGGGAGCAGGACCTCTCCTTCCAGGAGCAGATAGCCCTTTACCTGGAGATGGTGGAGCCTGGCCTGTCCGGCCGCTTGCCTGGGGAAGCCAGGGAGAGGATTGCCGGCTTCTATGGTGGCAGCATCTGGGTCCAGAGTCCGAACCTGGCCCCAGGGGTTCCAGAGGTCCTGGTATCCCTTCGAGGGCAGGGGCTGCACCTGGGCCTCATCTCCAACACTGGCGTAACGCCGGGGTCCGTGCTGCGGGAGTTGCTCAGAAGGAGGGGCATCCTGGACTACTTCGACGCCCTGACCTTCTCCGACGAGGTAGGCCTGTCCAAGCCTGCCATCGGCATCTTCCTGATGACCCTGGAGCGGCTGGGTGTTGCGCCCGGGGAAACAGCGCACGTGGGGGACCATCCCCGGGCGGATATCTTTGGCGCCCAACGGGCTGGTCTGCGGGCCATCCAGGTGGACTGCCTCGACCCCAGGGAGCAGGTGGCTGAGCCCGACGCCCGTATCCCTTCCCTGCGGGAGCTCCCTGCGGCCCTGGTGTCCCTGGACGGCTCTGGTGGCCCTGGGTGGGTGTCTGCCTCACATTGACACCCCCCAGGCACGGGATTACAATGCTCCGTGGGGAGTGACCGAGGAGGCTGGCCATGCTTGAGATGGCGATTGATAGCATCAGAGTCAGTCTGATGAACTACCAGCGGGTGGTGATCCTCAAGGAGCGCAAGACTGATCGGTACCTGCCCATCTGGATTGGCCCCGCCGAGGCGGATGCCATTGCGGTGAAGCTGCAGGATGTCTCCGTACCGAGGCCCCTGACCCACGACCTCCTTCGCAACACCATTCACGCCCTTGGGGCAGCAGTCAGGCACGTGGTGGTGAGCGACCTGCAGGATGACACCTTCTTCGCCAAGATTGTTCTCGAGGTGGACGGGAAGATGCTGGAGGTGGACTCCCGCCCAAGCGATGCCATCGCCCTGGCGGTTCGGGAGAAGGTGCCTATTTTCGCCGAGGAGAACGTGCTGGACAAGGCCGCGGTGCTGCTGGACAAGGAAGGGAAGCCGATAGTGCAGGGGGAGGGTGGGGAGGCCAAGGGTGAGAGGACGGGCGCCGTAGCTGAGGATGAGGTAAAGAAGCTGTCCGCCTTCAAGGACTTCATTGAGGGCTTGAATCTGGAGGACCTGGGCAAGGGGAAAGGCTCCTAGCCTGGGGATGTGCTCCTCACGCCAGGGCACAAAGAAGACCCCCCACTGGGGGGTCTTCTTTGTGCCCTGGCCCAGAACGCAGCCGCCGCTGTTGACGGGCGGGAATCGTCGTGATAGACTTCACTAGGTTTCTTGGGGGTGGAGCGTGGTGTGGTGGGTCTGGGCTCTGAGGCTGACCGGCCTGGGCTGGTATGTTGCCTTCTGCATCATAGGGGGCATCCTCGGCGGCCTCTGGCTCGACCGTCGGTTGGGGACAGGGGCGCTCTTTACGCTTCTGGGGGTTGTGCTGGGGGTTGTTGTAGCCTCCTATGGCCTGTACCGCATGGTGTGGCCCATGCTGGCTGGGAACAACTCCCAGGCCAAAAATAGGGGGAAGGAGCACACCAAGTAGTGCCGTGAGTCAGACTGTCAAGCGCCTTCTGCTGCTGGCTGCCATAGCCGTTCTGGCCCTGGGTCTTGCAGGCTTCATTACCGGGGCGATCGGGGCCGCCTTTCTGGGCAAGGGGAAGGGGTTCCTCCCAGTCCCCGGGGTGCATCTCCCCCCGCAGGTGGTGGTGGGAGAGCACCCGGGCGCGTCTGTCCACGGGAACGCGTTCTCTCTTACGAACACCATGCTCTCCTCCTTCATCACCACGGGCCTTCTGATCCTGCTCTTCGTGCTGGGCACCGCAAGGATGCGCCTCGTCCCGCGAGGCGTCCAGAACTTCGTCGAGGTGCTGGTGGAGGGGCTGCTGGGCTTCGTCGAGGGGGTGGTGGGCAAAGAGCGCGGGAGGAAGCTGCTGCCCGTCATTGCCACCATCTTCCTCTTTGTAGCCTTCAACGCCTGGATGGGCCTGCTGCCTCTGTACCAGTCCCTGGGCTTTCTCCATGACGGCAAGCTAGAGGCAGCGCTCCTTCGCCCCGCCGGCACCGACCTGAACATGCCGTTGGCCCTGGCGCTGATCTCCTTCGTCTTTGTGGAGGGTCTGGGGCTGCGCGAGTTCGGTCTCCGCTACTTCGGGAAGTTCTTCCGTTTCGGCGACCTGCTCCGGGGGAGGCTGCTCATGGGGCTCATCCAGGTCTTCGTGGGCTTCCTGGAGTTGACCAGCGAGCTGGTCCGGGTTGTAAGCTTTACCTTCCGGTTGTTCGGCAACATGACGGCGGGGGAGCTCCTGTTGCTGGTCTCCGCCTTCCTGGTCACCTTTGTGTTCACCATCCCCTTCTACGGACTGGAGATCCTGGTGGGCTTTGTGCAGGCGCTTATCTTTGCCGGGCTGACCCTGGTCTTTGCTGCGGTGGCGCTGACCCCCCACGAAGAGGAGCACCAGTAGCAGGCTGTTGAAAAAGGGGTGATCGGAGGGGCGAAGCCCCTTTGACGGGGGTCTGGGGGCGTTCCCCGGATACAATGTACCCCCCCTTCCTGGCCAGAGCCTGTCCTGAGCCTGGCGAAGGAAAGGGGGCAGGGAGATGGTCGAAAAGGGTTTTTCATCACCCTGTTGGGGCAGGTAGGAGGGAGTCATGGAGTTCATCACTCTGGCGCTGGTACTGGCAGCCCTCGGCCTGGCAGCCGGCGCGGCGGGGGTGGCGGTTGCCCTCTTGGCCAGTCGTCAGGAGTAGGCACCAGCGGATAGGGAGAAAGGAGGAACATGTTCCACTTTGTTGACCCCATGATGGTGAAGATGGTGGTGGCGCAGGCCATAGAGCCCGCTGCAATGAAGCTCCTGGCGGCGGGCATCGCCATCGGTGTCGGCACGATAGGCCCTGGCATTGGCATCGGCGTGCTGGGCGCGGCAGCCCTCAGCGCCATTGGGCGCAACCCCGAGGCACGGGGGTACATCCTTGCCAACATGATCCTGGCCATCGCCTTTGCAGAGGCCCTTGCTATCTACGCCCTTATCGTAGCTATTCTCCTGGCGATGGTGCTCTAAAGCCGCCAGAGCGGTCGGAGAGGAACGCCGTTCCTGAAGGTGGAGGGCTGGAAAATGGAAAAGCTGGGGTTTCACCTCCCCAGTCTCATCGTGTACCTGGTCAACTTCATCATCCTGCTGGGGGTTCTGTACTTCTTCGGGTACAAGCGCATCCTGGCGATGCTGGACCAGCGCTCGAACCGGATCCGGGAGAGCCTGGAGGAGGCGGAGCGCGTGAGGCAGGCGGCTGCGAAGGCCCAGGAAGAGATGCAGCAGCGGCTGGAGCAGTCCCATCGGGAGGGCCAGGCCCTGCTGGAACAGGCCCGCCAGCAGGCCGAGCGCTACCTGGCGGAGGAGCGAGAGCGCATCCGACAGCAGATGGAGGCCTCCCGCCAGCGGGCCCTTCAGGAGATCCAGCGGGAGCGGGATGCTGCCCTGGAGGAGGTCCGCCGCCACTTTGCGGAGCTGGCGGTCCTGGCGGCTGAGCGGGTCATCGAGCGCACCCTGGACCGGGATGCCCATCGCGAGCTCATCGAGAAGGTGCTGGCGGAGAGCACCAACCTTCCCAAGGGGAGGGGGTAGCGGGTATGCCGGGACGCTCCCTTCCCTCCCCCAGGCGGTACGCTCAGGCGGTCTTCCAGATCGCCGTCGCGTGGGGCCAGCTTGAGCAGTGGCTGGAGGACCTTGCGGACATCGCCACGGCCGTCCGGAATCCGGAGTTTGCTGCCCTCCTCGACTCCCCTGGGGTCAGGTTCCAGGACAAGCTTCACGCCATCAAAGAGGTGCTGCCCCACCTGAACTTCCTGGCCCACAACCTCCTGGCGCTCCTGGCGCAGCGACGGGTGGTGCAGCTTGCCCCCGCCATCCTCTCGGAGTACCGGCGCCTCATGGATGCTCGTCTGGGCATCCGGCAGGCCGAGGTTATCAGCGCACTCCCCCTCTCCGACGGGGACCAGGGGCGTATCGCCCAGCGGCTCTCCGAGCTGTGGGGCCAGGAGGTGCGGGTCCGCGCGCGGGTGGACCCCTCCATCGTGGGGGGGCTTATCATAAGACTGGACGACCGGGTCATTGACGGGAGCGTCAAGGGCCGCCTCGAGGCCATGAAGAAGACCCTGGCCGAGGCGACGCTGTGACCCAAGAAGTTAATCCACGTGGGCAATATCCGATCACAAGAACCCTCCTCTTCTATCGTTACGTTGGTCCCGCTGAAGCTTATGCTGTTCAAAGTACATCCATCATCATGACACTAAGTGGAGTTGGGCCGACTTGGTATTCACCAGATAGGTACAACCGTAGGTCTGAGGCTCAGCGCTATCTGGCTTTGCCTGCTGTTCCTACCCATCGCGTAGGCCCCTATGCGGAAGATGAGTTGCCATCGTGGTCTGTTCCTTTGCGAAGAGTGCAGCCCGCGTTTGGACAACCAGGTGGTGGCTGGGAAGCTGCGACTGACCAACCAGCTTTTGTATTCGCCATTTCGCCCTTGGACGTATAATGTCCAGCAGGGGGGTGTGGTGATGCTTGCAGGCTCGTTTCCAGAGACGTTGCTTCTACAGAAGTTGTTGTCGGAAGTAAAGCAGGTAATACGTGATGCGATGACGCGTCATATTCCTGAAACTGATGTCGCCTGGACTCAAATGAGATGGGGCATACCAGACATTACTGCCTCGTGGCCTAAACAGAACCCTACTCGCAATATTCATGCGTGGCTAGAGGGGACTTGGCCTAGCTATGAGGTTCGCTTTGAGGGGGCGCAGTGGGTGGACGACGAAAAGGGATTGAAACGCCGAGTGCGCTTTTTTCGAGCTCAAGGCGCCCCTTTGCATCTGCAAGGGGCCGTAGAGGAGCAACAGGAGGCAGTGTTGAGAAAAGCGTGGCGAGACGGGCGAGAGCAGGTCATTGATCGCATTGCTGCCCTTATGAGGGACATGGATTCCGCAAAGCTGGATAATGTACCCTGGGACTATAAGCTGATGCGAGACCCGCGCCAGTTTGAGGTTTAACAGGGAGGTGCACCGTGGCCATTCGGGGGCAGGACATCGCCTCGGTCATCAAGCGACAGATTGAGGGTTTCGGTGCCCAGGTCACGATGGTGGACGTGGGCGTCGTGGTGGAGGTGGGGGATGGCGTCGCCCGCATCCACGGCCTGGCAGGGTGCCGTTACACGGAGCTCCTGGGGTTTCCTGGCAATGTCTACGGCATCGCCCTCAACCTGGAAGAGGACAACGTCGGCGCGGTGATCCTGGGCGAGGAGAAGGCCGTCAAGGAGGGGGACGAGGTACGGACCACAG
>JACQUN010000111.1 GCA_016210285.1 Chloroflexota bacterium | reverse complement strand
GCCCGTCGGGCTCGGGGACGAGCCCGACTACGGCCCATCCTTGAGGCCATCTTGTTATGAGACCTTTAGTACAGGGCGACCATCCGGCACCCAGGGCGCCCGGCGGGTATGGTCATGGCTGCCATCTAGCGTCGCCCTTCATAAGGTCGCAGACCCCGTATTTATCGGGGGTGACCACAGGGGGTAATATGGCCACAAAGACAGGCCGTTCCTCAAGGGTAAAGAAAGACAGGAGACCCAGATGAGTGTAGCCTCTGGCGCGCAGCAGCCTGCCACAGAGCAGGACTTCACGCCGCTTCCCCGACGGACGCTAATACTGACCATGGCCGGCGTGATGTTGGCCATGTTCCTTGGCTCCCTGGACCAGACGGTGGTGGGGACGGCCATGCCGCGCATCATCGCTGACTTGGGGGGCTTCAGCCGCTATACCTGGGTGGGCATCTCCTACATGGTGGCGTCCACCACGCTGGTCCCGGTAGTAGGCCGGCTGACGGACATGTACGGCCGCAAGTGGTTCTTCATCGGAGGGCTGACTATCTTCCTCTTGGGCTCGGCCCTGGCCGGTCTGAGCCAGACCATGAACCAGCTTATCGCCTTTCGGGGCATCCAGGGCATCGGCGGCGGAGTCATCATGGCGGTAGCGTTCGTGGCCATCGGCGACCTGTTCCCGGCCGCCGAGCGGGCCAAATGGCAGGGCCTCATGGGCGCCATGTTTGGCTTATCCGCCGTCATAGGACCGACCCTGGGCGGTTTCATCACGGACACACTGTCCTGGCACTGGGTCTTCTACATCAACCTGCCCCTGGGCGTCCCGGCCATCGCCCTCTTCTTCCGGTTCTTCCCCGACATTCGTCCCACAGGACGGGGCCACCACATTGACTACGCCGGCGTGGTGGCGCTGGTCCTGGCCGTGGTCCCCATCCTGCTGGGCCTTTCCTGGGGCAACGTGCTATACCCGTGGACCTCGCCCCAGGTATTGGGCATGCTTGCCTTCGGCGGAGCGATGACGGCCGTCTTCCTGTTCATCGAGAGCCGGGCAAAGGAGCCCATCATACCGCTGGACCTGTTCCGCAACCCCATCGTGAGCGTCAGCATAGCCTCGGTCTTCTTCACATCCCTGGGCATGTTCGGGGCCATAGCCTTCGTCCCCCTCTTCTTCCAGGCAGTGTTGGGGTCCTCGGCCACGGCCAGCGGCAGTTTTCTGACGCCCATGATGTTGGGCGTGGTGGTCAGCGGCATCGTGTCGGGCCAAATACTATCCCGCTTCGGAGGCCACTATCGCATAATGGGGCTTGTCGGCCTGGGGATCATGGGGATGGGCATCTTCCTGCTGTCCCGGATGGGCGCGGAGACCAGCCACGGGCAGGCGGTGTTCAACATCGTGCTCACGGGGCTGGGACTGGGAGTAACTTTCCCCTGCTTCACCATTGCAGTGCAGAACGCGGTCCCCTACCGGGTCATGGGAGTGGCTACGTCTTCGGTCCAGTTCTTTCGCTCCATCGGCGGGACTATGGGCCTGGCGGTGTTCGGCTCGGTGATGGCGGCGCGCTTCCAGTCCCACCTGATGGCTGCTGTCTCCTCCGGGCTGAAGGAAGCCATGCCTGCGGGTCGACTCGAACAGTTGGCCCAGAATCCTAACGCCCTCATGAGCCCCGGCGCGCTGGCGAGCCTCCAGGGGCAGTTCAGCCAGATGGGGCCGCAAGGAACGGAAATGGGCGCGCAACTCCTCACGGCGCTCAGGTCGTCGCTGGGCGCGGCCATTGGGGACATCTTCTTTATCGCCCTCATCGGGGCGACGCTGGCGTTTGCGGCCACCATCTTCCTGAAGGAGATCCCACTGCAAAAGCGGAGGCCCCAGGCTGCTGCGGCGAGAGAACCGGCGGCGATGGCGGGCGGGGAGAATGGGAAGGGGAAGTAGGCGGACGCCCCAGCCCTTCCGCCAACCCCCTCGGTCCCCCTTCATGGAAGGGGGAAGACCCCCAGCCGGCGAGAGATGCCAAGGGGCTTTGCGACAAGCTTCAACCCAGGGCGTTCCGCTGGGGAGTCCAGTCAATGCACCGATGCTTGGCCCCTACCCGATAGAAGAGGCGCCGCTCTGTTCGGGGTGTTCAGGGCTCCCCCGGCTTTTTGGGCCTCTGGGTCAACAACGGCCCCGCCACCACGTTGAAGGAAGTGCGCTTCATCTCCTCGCCCTCCACGCGGACCACGATGAGCTTGGCGCCGGGGGCTTCGATCCGCAGGTTCGCCTCCAGGGCTATCTGCACCCTCTGGTCTTGCCCCAGGGGGATGCCGGGCGGCCTTCCCACCTCGAACTGGCCTCCGGCCTTCAGCAAGCTCTTGGGTTGCTCGGTGACCGGGTCTTCAGCCGAAACCTCGACCTCAAAGGTGTGCTTGCGGTTGGTCTCATTCCACGGCACCTTGATGGCCAGAGCCACGGCGCAGCGCTGGTCCAGGGGGAAGCCCGAGTTCACGGTCAACACGTCCCAGCCGCCGCCGAGGAGATAGAGCT
>JACQUN010000114.1 GCA_016210285.1 Chloroflexota bacterium | reverse complement strand
GTGTCCCCGAAGTCCGCTACAGATGTCATTGCGAGGCCCGATGGTTCGAGAGGCTCACCACAGGCTCCGGAGGGCCGTGGCAATCTGGCGGGGGGGCCACCCCTCCTCCAGATTGCGTCATCGGCTGCGCCTCTTCGCAATGACAATTTCCTTAGCGAATTTCAGATACAGGACACTAGCAAGCTGATGTAAGATGTCAGAGGCCAAGTATGACCTCGGCCTGGTAGAGGCCCTCAAGGCAGAGGCTCTGGGTGTGCCCGGACAGCGGCGGTTCCGCCTTCTGGTGAGCGGCCCGTGGGGTGACGCCTGCCTCTGGCTAGAGAAGGAGCAGCTATTCCAGCTTGCCCTGGCAATCCATCAGATGCTGGAAGTGCTATCCCTGGAGGAGACGTTGGGAAAGACCTCGCACCATGAGCCAGGCCCCCTGTACCCGGATCGTACATCCATGGAGTTCAAGGTGGGCAGGCTTAGCCTGGACCATGAGCCTGAGGAGGGCCTGTTCCTGATCCAGGCCCACAATATAGAGGACGACCAGAAAGGAGAGGCCCTCCTGGGATTCTGGGCTTCCCGGCCACAGCTAGAAAGCCTGGCGGAGGAGGCCCAGACTGTCTGTGCCGCGGGGCGTCCCCTGTGCCCCCTGTGCAGCGCCTCCATGGGCCCGGAGCCTCACGTCTGCTCGCGATCCAATGGTCACCACTCCCTTTAGCCCCACTCCTGTCCCCTATCACAGGGCGCAAGCAAGAGCAAGGGCATAATCCCTGGATTCGTACACCATCGCAGGTGTGTTCATGGGAACAGACCAAAGCCCATCCTCCCGGGACGAGGTGAAGCAAGCCCTGCTCAGGGGAGAGATAGCCTCTCCCAGGCTAATCCCCCAGGGGTCCAACCACACCTTCCTCGTAACCGTGCACGACGGCTCCAGAACCCTCAAGGCGGTGTACAAACCCAGCAGGGGGGAACGCCCGCTGTGGGATTTTCCCTCGGGCACGCTCCACAAGAGAGAGCACGCCTCTTACCTGGTAACCCAGGCTCTACGCTGGGACTTCATCCCCCTCACTGTAATCAGAGACGGCCCCTTCGGCACAGGCTCGCTACAGCTATGGGTCGATGCCGATCCCCAGTCCAACTACTTCACCCTGCGGGAGGAGCGCCTGGGAGAGCTGGAGCGAATCGCCCTCTTCGACTGCCTGTCCAACAACGCCGATCGCAAGGCCAGCCACTGCTTCAGGGATCGGGACGGAAACATATGGTCTATAGACCACGGCCTCACCTTTCACACGGACCCAAAGCTGCGAACGGTGATATGGGACTTTGCCCAGGAGCCTATCTCTACGGGTCTGATGGAGGATGTCGCCGCCCTGCTCTCAACCCTGCGCTCTCCAACTGCCCTTGCCCAGGAGCTTTCCCACCTCCTGACCCCGGAAGAGATGGACGCCCTGCGGCGGCGACTTCAGCACTTGCTCGCCTCGGGTCGCTTCCCCGACTACGACCCCTCCCGCCGGAACGTGCCCTGGCCCTGGTTCTAGCAGGGTGCGGACAAACTCCTTCGACCATCCCCCTGTCCCCCTTCCTAGCCAGGAAGGGGGTGGGAATTGTATCTGGGGGACACCCCCAGACCCCCGTCAATGGGGCTTAGCCCCACAGATCACCCCTTTTTAAACAGCCAGCTAAGGGCACCGGCCCGATGACGTGCCGCTCCTCAATGGACGCCAGCTCACGCTCCGCCTGGCCCAGAGGGGCGCCCTGAGCGCAGTTGCCGTTACGAAGGCCCTCGCATACAATGGGAAGGTATGCTATACGGGTTCGGCCTCTTGATGGTCCGGTTCCGCTGGGCTGTCATCGCCTTCTGGGTTGTGGTCCTCCTTCTAGCCCTGGCCTTTGCGCCCCGCGCATCCTCAGTCCTCAAGGGCGGCTTTGGCCGCGCTGACACCGAGTCCGAGCGGGGCGTCCAGCTCATGCAGCAGCGACTAGGGGTCCCCCCAGCGTCGCTGACCGTCGTTTTCTCCAGCGACCGCCTGAAGGCCACTGACCCGCCTTTCATCCAGGCCATGGAGGCCGCCCTGGCCCCGCTGCGCCAGGCCCCTGAGGTGAGCCGCACAATCACCCACTACAGTGATGGCAACCCCAGGATGGTCTCCCCTGACGGCCACACCACCTATGCCCTGGTGCTCCTCAAGAGCGACATTGACACCGCCATGGACCGCTACCCGAGCCTGCGGTCGCTGGTCAACTCCGATGTGCTCCAGGTGTGGGTCACCGGCGGCATCGCCATCTTTTCAGACCTGAACAAGGTGAGCGAGCGGGACCTTCGGAGGGCTGAGACGATCACCTTCCCCCTGGTCATCATCGCCCTTCTCCTGGTCTTTGGCAGCGCCGTTGCCGCAGGGCTTCCGGTAGCTATAGGGGCCATTAGCGTCGCGGTGACCCTGGCCCTTATCTACGCCGTGGCCCAGTGGACCGACATGTCCATCTTTGTGCTGAACGTTGTGACCATGCTGGGGCTGGGCATCGCCATTGACTACTCCCTCCTGATGGTGAGCCGGTTCCGAGAGGAGCTGCCCCATCGGCCTCGGGCCGAAGCTGTTGCCG
This sequence comes from Chloroflexota bacterium, assembly GCA_016210285.1. The sequence continues at coordinate 3,901 of JACQUN010000114.1, read as the reverse complement.
TGAGCGTTGCGACGGCGGGTCGGGCCCTGGTATTCTCCGGCGTGACCACCATCCTGGGGCTATCCGGGCTCCTCCTCTTCAAGTTCATGATGCTGCGCTCCATGGGCATCGGCGGCGTGTTGGTCGTGGGCATCTCGCTGATGGCAGCCCTGACTCTGCTCCCCGCCATCCTGGGAGCGCTGGGACCCAGGGTCAATGCCCTGCGAATCATCCCCGTGCGGGAGTCCCAGGAAAGCTGGTGGCGTCGCGTCGCCACGGTAGTCATGCGCCACCCGGTCGTGGTCATGGTGCTGGTAGGAGTCTTCCTGCTGGCCCTGGGCATCCCCTTCCTGCGCGTCAAGATGGGCTCGCCGTGGGCCTCTATCCTGCCCGCCAAAGCCGAGGCGCGCCAGGGCTGGGAAGTGCTGGCCTCCCGCTTCGGTGAAGGGGAGCTCTCGCCCCTCCTGGTGGTGGTAACGGCGCAGAGCTCCATCCTCAACCGCCAAGCGGTGGGCACCCTCTACGACTTCACCCACAGGCTTGCCCAGGACCCGCGCGTGGCGCGCGTGGAGGGCATCACCACGCTGGACCCACGCCTCAGCCGGGACCAGTACGCCCTGCTCTACTCCAACCCCACGGAGATCCCCTTCCCGGAGCTGAAGCGGGGCCTGGGGGAGCTGGCGAAGGGCGACACCACGCTGGTCCGCGTCTACAGCAAGACCCCACCCCTGGCGGATGAGACCAAGGCGCTGGTGAAGGACATCCGCGCAACGGCGCCCCGTGGCGACCTCCAGTTCTACATCACCGGCACGACCGCCGACCTCATGGACGCCGTGGAGGTGATGTATCGGGACTTCCCCAAGATCATCATCTACATCGTGATCACCATCTACATCGCCCTGCTGTTCCTTTTCCGCTCGGTGCTGCTGCCCTTGAAGGCGGTGATTATGAACACCCTGAGCATCTTCGCCAGCTACGGCGCCCTGGTCTTCATCTTCCAGCAGGGCCACTTCCAGGGCCTGCTGGGATTCCAGGCCGAGGGGTTCACAGAGGCGTCGGTGCCCATTATCATGTTCTGCATCCTGTATGGGCTGAGCATGGACTACGAGGTGTTCCTTCTGAGCCGGGTCAAGGAGATCTACGACACGACGAAGGACAACACCGCCAGCGTGGCTCTGGGGCTGGAGCGCACGGGACGCATCATCACCAGCGCCGCCCTCATCCTGGTCCTGGTCATGGGGGCCTTCGTGACCGGTGACATTGTGCTCGTCAAGGCCCTGGGGCTGGGGATGGCCCTGGCCATCTTCCTGGATGCCACCATCGTTCGAGCCTTGCTGGTGCCCGCCACCATGCGGATTCTGGGGGACCTGAACTGGTGGGCCCCGCGCTGGCTCAAGGGCCGCGCCCCGCCGGTAATCCAAGAAGCTGGGAAGTGACGCTGTATGACAAGCCTCAAGGGCTCTCTGTTCCCTCGCTCGCCATCCCTTCTGGGCTTCATGCTGGCAGTGGCGTTGCTGGCTGCTGCCTGTGGCGGGCGGGCGGCTCCTTCTCCCACCCCAGTCCCACCACCTTCTGGGGCAACATCCTCTGCCGCCAGCACGCCAGCTCCTGCGCTTGCGCCGACCCAGCAAGCCATCTCCTCTCCCGAGCCACCTCTCGCGACGCTGACGCCCAGGGAGCCCGTGCTGGGGCAGCGAGCCCGGGAGTATATCCGCACCCTGGCGGAGACCATCGGGAGGCGGGACTCCCAGTCCGGCGGCGAGGCGCGGGCTGCCCAGTACCTGGCTTCCCGCTTTAGCGCCTTGGGCTATCAGGTGAGGACCCAGCCCTTCACCATCGAGATGTACTCCTCTGCCGAGCCCGGCCTCACCCTGCTGGGACCCCAGGAGCAGACCTTCCAGGCCGAGCCGCTGCGCTTCTCCACCTCGGGAAGGGTGGCTGGCCCGCTGGTGGAGGTGGGGCTGGCCCGTGCGGAGGACATCCCCGCCGAGGGGTTGCAGGGCAAGGTCGCCCTTATCCAGCGGGGCACCATCACCTTCACCGAGAAGGTGCAGAGCGCCGCCCGGCGGGGCGCCGTAGCGGCTGTCATCTACAACAATCGCCCAGGCCCTACCCTGGGGTCGCTCACCAGCAGGAGCACCATCCCCGTGGTAGGGATCAGCCAGGAGGACGGCGAGGCCCTCAAGGGGGTGCTTGCCAAGGGAGAGGTGCAGGTACGGGTGTGGGTGAAAGTGGAGGAGGTCCAGAGCCAGAACGTCATCGCTGAGCTGCGGGGCAGTGCCCCAGACCCCAGGGTGGTGATTCTGGGAGGGCACTACGACTCGGTTCCGGCGGGGCCAGGGGCCAACGACAACGCCTCCGGCACCGCCGTGGTGCTGACCCTGGCCGAGGAGCTGGCGGGCCGCTCCGTCCCCTTCACCCTGCGCTTCATGGGCTTTGGCAGCGAGGAGATCGGCCTGGTGGGCAGCCAGCGTTATGTCGAGTCGCTGTCGCAGGAGGAGCGATCCCGCATCCTCGCGGTGCTGAACTTTGACGTGGTGGGCTCCCCAATCCCCCTGGCCACGCGCGGACACACCAGCCTTGCACTGCGGCTGCGCGAGGTGGCGAACGGGCTGGGAATGGACCTGGCGGGTGCGCCCCCTGACGCCCTCAGCGACCACGAGAGCTTCCTGCGGGCCAACATCCCGGCGGTCATCCTGACGACCCCGGACTTCAGTCGCATCCACACGCCCCAGGACACCCTGGAGCACGTGGACGCCCGCGCCCTGGACGATACTATCGCCCTGGCCCTGGCCTACCTGGAGGCCCTGGCCAGTGAGGTGGAGGGCAAGCCTTCCGCGCGGGCGATGCGGGCGGTGGGGGTGCGGTAGGGATGCGCCACGTGGTCTCCGCGCTCGTCCTTCAACAGGATCAGGCCGAACGGGCAGGGTCGCTACACGTTGGGAAAGGCCTCGTGATGACCTCCTGCACGCGGGTTGGGCACAAGGAACTGGTAGAATAATGGGCAGTGCTCACCCACTGTCACCCTGAGAAGCGAAGCGACGAAGGGTCCGGGGTGGAGGCCCCACCCCAGATTCTTCGCCTGCGGCTCAGAATGACAGGGTAGGGATTGCGTAGCTACTGCGATGGGTTAGGCATCGGCCCGACAACCCTTGCCCGCACGTGGATTCTTGAGCGGCTAAGGCAGCATTCCAAGGCCGGGGCCTAGAAAGGCCGAAGGAGAGCTCGCGACCATGCCCGTCGCCAAAGAGGCCCTGGAGCAGGTCGCCCTGAGCGAAGCTGAATACGAGCAAATCGTGGAGCGGCTGGGCCGCGAGCTGACTCCGTTCCACTAGAACGGGGAGGAACTTTGTCCGGAGCATAGGAGGCGGATGTGGAAAAGTATCACTTTACCGTCATCCTGGAACGGGAAGAGGAAGGGGGCTACCACGCACTCTGCCCGGCCCTCAAGGGCTGCCACAGCCAAGGTGAAACTATGGAGGAAGCGCTGGCCAATATCAAAGAGGCGATAGAGGCCTACCTGGAGAGCCTTCAGGCACACGGTGAACCCCTCCCAGTTGAGGACATCCTGATCAAGCCGGTAGAGGTTACCTTGTGACCTCAAGGCTCCCCGTGGTTACTGCCAGGGATGTGGTAAGAGTAGCAACAGAAGTGGGATTTGTGTTCCACCGACAGAAGGGAAGCCATGCGGTCTACTACCGGGAGCGCGACAGGGCGCGGCTAGTGCTGCCCATGCATGCCGGGAAGACGATCAAACCCAAGACCCTGGCAGGCATCCTGGAAGATATGGGGCTAACTCCACAGGAATTTCGCAATCTATTGTAGTACGAGGTCTCCATGCCCGTCGCCAAAGAGGCCCTGGAGCAGGTCGCCCTGAGCGAAGCTGAATACGAGCAGATCGTGGAGCGGCTGGGCCGTGAGC